>JAEVZU010000099.1 GCA_023392075.1 Bacillota bacterium
ATTATTTACGATCAGAACTGCATTATATTGCAAGAGACAAGTCCACAGTTTACCAGGCTAACTCAGCAGCTACAGCTGCTGCTACAAATACTACCATTGGTGTAAGCTTAACTGCAAGTCGATAAATAATAATCAAGGGTTGTCAGCAAAAGATTGACAACCCTTGATTTTACTATGATTTGATTATTTATGTATTTTAGTATGTGGAGGGTTGTTATATGAAAATCAGAATATTTATTATTATCAGCTTTTTAATATTAACCTTAATAGGTGTGTTTCTTTTTTATTCAGTTGACAAAAATGAATATCTACGAGATATTGAGAAGGTTTATAATTATTTAAATAATGAGAACAATGAACATACTTTAATTACTTTTTCTAAGAAGTAGATAGCCAAGAAGAAATCCAAAACATAATAAACTATGATGATAATCCCCAAAAATTTAGGACTTGTATTGATGTGTTAAATTTCGTAAGCAACTATAGTTATAATAATAAACAAATAGTTAATAAATTATCTAATAATACATTTTGCATTAGTTTTACTGTTCAAATGGAAACAGATAATAAAAACATATATAAATTACCAATTTTTTTTGATAAGGAATTTAGTTGCTTTGGTATACCAAGAAGTTATTCAAATTCGGAATATTCAAATATAATATTTTATAAATTAAATGATGAGAAAATCAGGCAAATTGCCAAAGACTTTTTTAGATGAACTGTAAAAAAACGGTATATGCTGCTTTTAAACTTTTACACTTATAAATTATTACTTTTATTCTTTTAAGTAGTTAATGTATAGTTGTCCATCCCAAAGAGCCAATCTTCTTTCGCTCTGCTGTAAGCCGCTTTGGCAAGTAAATCATATTCACTGATATTCTTTGCTTCGCTTATACCCTTTTTTACAGCTTCCTCTGTTTGAGAAGAAATCACATTAATTTCTGAATTATATCAAACTGTTTTCCTGCACCTCGTTGATCTATAACAATATATTTGTATTCGTTAGGAATTATTGCCAGATGTTCTATTTTCCATTCCTTATATTTGGGATCATAAGCATCTGGATATGCCATGGTTACAAGGTGTCCGAAGCACCAGGAAACAATTGTTTCACTATTCTCCGCAAATCCTCTGCATCTTTAATTGATCCTATGAAAATGCAGAGAAAGCTGCCTGTAATTCTGAGTATACGGTGAAACACAAATTAAATATGGAAAATTTATAGATAACTTAAAAAAAGCCGCTAATGCGACTTTTTTATAATTATACATTTTTTAAAAATTAAACTTGATCTACACATAAGCCTGTTAAATATTATAGATCCAAGGCTCTGAAGCCTTTGCCAATAATCTCAGATGCGTTTGTTATTGAAATAAAAGCCTTGCTGTCCTTATCTCTTATAAAAAGCCTCAGGCTAACAGCTTGTCTCCTATTAACAATTGTGGTGATTACTTCTTTTTCATCATCAGTAAATGCACCTGTCGCACTATGAATAGTTGCACCTCGATGCAGCTGGTTGACTATAAAATTTTTAATTTCCTCTGATTTTCTACTTATAATTACCATTTGCTTTGAAATATTCATACTTTCTATCACTACATCAATGATGAATGCTTTTAAGAACAGCCCAAGGATGGAATACATACCTATCCTGATCCCGAACACGACACCGGCCGCCAGTGTTATAACCAGATCCGCCATTAAAAGAGTCTTGCCGATATTGACATGCATGTATTTATTAAGTATTTTAGCTACAATATCTGTCCCTCCTGTGGATGCATTCAGATTAAATACAATTGCCGAGCCTATACCTGGAAGGAAGATCGCAAAAATTAATTCAAGGAAGGTATCATTTGTAAGCGGATGAATCATTGGATGAATTTTTTCTAATAGCCACACCATTCCTGAAAGTGCAAAACTTGAATAAAATGTCTTGGAAGCAAAATTAAAACCTATAAAAAAATAACCGGCAACCAATAATACTATATTTATAATCAACATCAGCGGCCCCACCGAGATTTGCTTGAAAAAATGGCTGATAATAATAGCAAGACCGCTTACTCCACCAGTTGCAAAATTATTTGGCACCTTAAAAAAGAATATTCCCAAAGCCACTAAAAGCAATCCAAGATTAATCAGTAAAAACTCTTTTATTCTTTTAATAAAAACGTTATCCATAATATTTGTTCACCTTTCGCTAAAGTTACTGACAATACCTCCCGGCAGAACGTCAAGAGGCTTCCCATAAAATGCGGTTTAAATTTTGTTTTTATAAACTTTTCGGATATAATTTTGACTGACATTCTTTTTCTTGAAATGTGTTCTGAGAAAAATACTAGGGATAACCAAATATAAAAATTATATACATGTTCTTATTCCTCCTAAAATGATTTTATGGAGGAAATAGATACAATTTGACCTCAAATCGCCTCTATCTCCATTCCCAAAGATTGAGCTCAGCAAATTAAGGCAGGTCTCCTGGCTTGCTTTCATCCTAGTTTTCCGACCTTCCCGCCTTACGGCAGTGGCATGAAGGAATTTCGTCAAGCTTACAGTAGTGGGGGCTGCCCGGGATTTTCACCCGGTTCCCTATTATCCCCTTCCTAAGGGGCACCTTACAGCTAACTATTATTTTATTTTCATTTCTTATACCTTGTCAATATATAAAACAATTAATATTCATTTACTGGATATAATTAAGATTAATATGAACAATCAGGTTTTATTTGTATTATTTTTATGAAGAATTCTATGCAGGAATGCCACTATTCGGTCCTTTGTCAATATACCGGCTGCACAAAGGATGCATGCCAAAACAGATACAATTATGACCGTAACATAATTACCCTGTTGCATATTGGCACCTATATATGACGTGACCATAAGCGCCGGCAGTCTGCCGATCAGTGATAACAGGAAAAAAATTATGGGCTTTATGGGTGTAAGCCCTGCTATATAGGTCAGTATGTCCTTAGGTACTCCCGGCAGTAAAAATAGAACGAACATAATGATTTCAGACTTTGGATTATTAATAAGGTAGTTAAACTTCTCAATTCTTTCCTGTGATATAAACATTCTTATTAAAGAATATCCAAGAAGTCTTGCTATGTAAAAAGCAATAACGGATCCTATGGAAATTCCGATAACCGAATATACTGTTCCCAGAAATGTACCATATACATATCCACCGGCAATTTGAACAATTTCACCTGGAATAGCTGCAATAACTACCTGCATTATTTGAAACCCCAGGAATACAATAATGCTGACATGACCATACGATGTCAGTAATTCCTTGAATTGATCCGGATTTTTAATCTGTTGAGTAAAAAAAGGCATATATTTTATGGTTAGAAAAATTATTGCCAATATAAACAAAGATGATAATATGATTTTTATTACTAAAAGTGTATTTTTCCTGGTATCCATAATTTACTCCTTTGTTCGTAAGTTAAAAAGAATTAGGATTTACATATCTTTACAAGCAAGATCCTCTTATCTTCTACCTTTTCCACTTTAAATACCAACCCTTCATATTCAATGACAGGTTTATCCGATGCAGAAGGTATCCGGCCCAGCTGACCAATTAAGAAGCCATTTAAAGTATCATATTCATTTACAGGCAGCTCAACACCGGTCAGATCTGCGATCCTGTCCAGATGAACAATACCTTTTACCAGATATGTATTGTTGTCTATCATATCAATTTCTTTTTCTTCATCGTCATATTCGTCTCTTAAACTTCCAACGATTTCTTCAAGAATATCTTCTACAGTTACTATTCCTGCTGTGCCGCCATATTCGTCGATTACGACTGCAATATTTTCCTTCTCCTTCTGGAATCTTTTAAGCATATCATTAATAGGTATACTTTCGGGAACTGAAATAATATTTCTTATAATACCATTGATACTTTTCCCGTTATTACGTATTTTTTGTTCATACAAGTCTCTGATGTGTATAAAACCTATTATATTATCCTTATCCTCCTTGCATACGGGATATCTGGTATACTTCTCCTCAATTGCAGTTTCAAGAATACTATCATATGAATCCTCACTAAAAACACATACCATATCCATACGTGGTATCATAACATCTTTTACATTTTTATCTGTAAAATCAAAAATATTATCCACATAGGTATATTCGGATTTATCAATCAACCCATGTTTATAGCTTTCTGCCACAAGTATTTTAATCTCATCGTCAGTATGAGCTGCCTCATGTTCTTCAACCATGGAATATCCCATCAGTTTTAATATTAAGTTTGTAGTATGATTAAACAGCCACATAATTGGATAAGTAGCCTTATAGAAAAAGAGCAACGGCATTGCAGTGGCAGTGGAAAACTTTTCAGAACTTAATATTGCAAGTGATTTAGGAACAAGTTCTCCCAAAACAATGTGCAGTGCCGTTACTACAAAAAATCCAACAAATACAGAGATTGAATGAATTGCACTTTCTGAAAGCCCGAAATCATGTAATAATGGACCGATCATTTTTGATACTGTTGGTTCTCCTATCCATCCAAGTGCCAGAGATGCAAGTGTTATTCCTAATTGACAGGCTGATAAGTAACTGTTCAAATCATTAACAACCTTATATGCATATTTGGCTGTAACACTTCCTCCTGAAGCCAATATTTCTATTCTTGATTTTCTGACCTTAACCATAGCAAATTCGGCTACAACAAAAAATGCATTCATAAATACAAAAAAGAAAATTAATAAAATATTTAATATTATTATCATTTTAATTACAATCCTTCCAAAGTTTATCTATTGAAACAAGTAACTTCTATTTATTATTTATATCCTATATGATTTTGATTAAAGCAACTAATAATAACCAATCGGAAATACCTGATTCCATATTATTAGCCAGTTTACCGCACTAATGCCTGTTAAATCAAAAAAAGTCATAATACGCTCTAATATAATCTAAGCGTCTTATGTCCTTGGATAAAAAAACGGCTTTAAATAAACCCTTGTCTTTAAAGCTATCTGCATTATTTGTGTGTTACTATCCCCATCCCCCGGAGCATCATTCATTACATTTCATCACCCTTCAAAAAATTTTTTCTATGTTGAATAATCTACTATTAATCACAGATGTTGTCAAGTTAACCCCGACCATATACAGAGTCTTATCATAATTGATATTGGTTCATCCAAGGAGAAACAAAATGCAGGCTCTGAGATCAAGAACCCGCATTCTGAGAGAAGATTATTCTATTTTTGTTGATTAAAATATTTTGGAGGTCTTTCATAGTTGAAGCTGAATATTTTTTAATGGTATTCAGACCCGTTTGCAGGATCCAAATAACTTCATTTTTTTAACAACTTCTTTCTCTATGGCTTTTACTGTAGCTGGAATAGTATGTATCAGACTGGAATCATCACTATCCAGCACTTTTTTAGCAGCTTTAGCACCTGCGTTATTGATATCTGTAAATATATTTATTTTACTTATTCCTTGATCAATAGCTTTTTTAAAATCTTCATCAGTTAGGCCTGATCCTCCATGCAATACAAGTGGTACATCAATAGTTTCAGCAATTTTTTTAATTCTTTCAAAATCCAGCTTAGGCGGAAGCTTATATGCACCATGGGCTGTACCAACTGCAATAGCAAGTGCGTCAACACCGGTTCTGTCTACAAAATCCTTTGCCTGATCAGGATCTGTATAAAACTGAGCCGGATCTGTTAAGGAGGAATTTCCTTCCGCTGAACCTTCATTGTCACCAACATGACCCAGCTCACCTTCAATAGTAGCGCCGTAGGAATGAGCCAGCTCGGCCATAGCCTTTACTTTTTTAACGTTGATCTCATATGGATCGGTCGAGCAATCATACATTATTGAAGTAAATCCTAATTCCAGGGCCTTTACACAAGCTTCCTCATTCAAGCCGTGATCTAAATGTACAACTACCGGAACACTGGCAGCTCTTGCCATTGGAATTAAAAAATATGACAATTCCTCCAACGGCCCAAGTGAAAAGAATATTTCAGCAGTACCGAAAATGACAGGTGAACCTGCTATTTCGGCTGCTGATATGATTCCCCTTGCCAGTTCAAGATTTACAGCATTAAATAGCCCTACTGCATACTTTTCTGCTTTTGCTTTCAGCAGAACATCATTCATATTAACCAACATAAAATCACTCTTTTCTACAAATTTATTTTCATTTCTTGTTTCTTCCAGCCATTAGAAATCTTATTTTCCAATTCCTCAAAAGATTTAAGACCACTTAGGGCATCATAAGCTTCAACGCATGACGCGCCGGTTGCCGTTGCCAGCTGCAGACTTTTTTCCAGGGAATATCCTCTTAGAATCGCCGTAAGAAAAGCTGCGATACTTGTATCGCCCGCTCCGGTGGCAGACAGCAGTTTTTCAGGAGTATAACTCATTTCAAAGCCTTCCTTACCGCCCCAATCAAAGAATTGCCGGCCCAGATTGTTGCTGAGTTCACTGAGGTGGACTTTATCAGCTATTTTATAGTACATTCCCGGAGCGCCGCATTTTATTAAAACAATCCTGGTGCCCATGCCAGTAAGCTGATCCGCAAATGGCTTGATATCTTCCTTAACTGACAATACGGATGTAATATCTTTTCCATTTGCAAGACTTATCCAGTCATAATATTTTTCTCTGTCCAGCATGAAACCAAGCTCTTCTATACTGGGAACAAAAATATCGACATAAGGTAAGACTCTTGTCAAAATCCCCTTCCAATCAGCTTTACCCGCCTCAGAGTTCGGATCCACAGCCGCCATATCCAGAGAAGTTATTACATCCAGTTCTTTGATTTTTTTAAATAGTCTTACCAACTCAGCTCCGTTATTTTCATACATTTTGGCCATCAAAGTCGGATAACCGAAATGAAAAAGTTTTGCTTTCGCAATCTCATCAAAATCAAAATCTTCAAATGAAAATGTATTATTTGCGCCCGGATTATGCAGGAAGATTCGATCAATACCCGGAGGAGCTATAACTATGGAATAGGAAGTATCCTCCTGTGATATGAGCATGCTCTTTTCCACCCCATAGCCTTTAAGGATATTAATTATTACTTTGCCAAATTCATCATTCCCTATTTTACCTATAAGGGTGACATCAGCACCGAGTATTTTCATCCCAAGACCCGTATTTGAAACGACTCCCCCGGTGTGAACATCTGCCTCTTTCATTTGCACCAGCTTACCCGGAGCAAGAATATCTTCGATACCTGCCCCTTTGTGACTGCCGGCAAAGACAGGTGTGATATCCAAGCAGATATGCCCCGCAACAACTACCCTATTATTTTCATTCATATCTTCGCCTTTCTTATTGAAAAAAATTATTTTTGATGACTTTAGATGGACAAAACACTCCAAATACAGAATTCCAGTGAAGTTATCTTTTTAAGTATTGATTAACTTTTCTTTGTATGATTTTTAGTGAACTGTCTATATTTTTATTCTCGAACAATATCTTTTCTATCTCACTTTCAGCCAGGGTTATTGATTCTTCGTACTTGCGAAACTTTGGAGCAGAAATTCCCTTTTCTATAACCTGGCTCAGAAGTTCATTGTCAATGATCTTGTCACTGTCCTCTATATCTTCACCGAGTATGGCTTCGGCACGTTTGGAATGGGTTACGTTTTTCAGTACCGATGCACCTTGTGAATACCTGAAGATATCCATCTGTATTTCCTGGTCATAGGTCAGCTGTTTTAAAAATTCCCAAGCCAGCTCCTTATGTTTCGTCCTGTTACTTATACCCATCAGTAAAGTGTTGATTTCGGAAATGTTTCCGCCTTTGGTTCCCGCAGGCAAGGTAATGCAATCCCATTTAAAGTTGGAATATTTCTTTACTTTGTAGGGATATGTTTTGTAGGTTCTGTAATCAGAAAACAGCAGCGGCATAAATGCCACCTTTCCGTTATCGAAATCAACCTGAGTTACTTTTCTACCCTGATTTATATCATTGATTTTCTTGGTGAATTTTATGGAATCTATTACTTTTTCATCGTTGAAATTCGCATGTTTGCCGTCTGCGTCAAAAAGCTGTACTCCATTGGTATATATGGCTTCATGCCAGTCGTAGTTATACGTTCCGAACTGGTCAAGAATCTTATCCCCATCGGTATCCTTCGTCACCTTGCTGCAAATGTCATATAAATCATTCCACGTCCAATTATTCTCTGGAAGTTCAATGCCTTCCTTTTCAAGTAACGTCTTATTGACAAACATCAAGGTTGGGACTGTCTCATAAGGAAGTGCATACTGCATACCCTTGTAAATTCCGGCACTCAGTGTCGAGGAATAATAATCCTCTGTAGTGAAACCGGCGTCCTTTTTCATGAGCCCTCCCAGTTCCTCTAGCACTCCAAGTGAAACAAACCTGTCAAAATCGCTTGAAAGAATCATAAAAACATCGGGTGTTTTTCCAAGCAGGACCTGTCTGGAAAACCACTCGGAGTAATCCTCCTTTAGTATACCGCTGTAATAGTGTATTTTAACATTTTTATGTTTCTGTTCAAATGTCTTTATTGCTTTATCAATTATTACATAACTGTTGGCATTTTCAACACCCCAGTTACTTCCCGCAAACATGCCGAACTCCAGAGTTATCTGGTTCTCATGACTATTAAAATAAAATATGCAGAAACCGGTTATAATAGTTATAGCAATTAGTACCGGTATTATTCTTTTAACCATTCTCCCTCTCCAGTTACATCTTGGCTGTCACGTTATGATTTATTGGCCGGTAGTATTTAAATCCTCTGTACTTCCCACTCCTGTTTGCAGTGCCCATATGGCAAGTTGTGTTCTGTCTCTCAAGTCCAGCTTGTTCAGGATGGCACTCAGATAATTTCTTACCGTTCCTTCCGAAAGATTCAGCTTTTCAGCTATTTCCTTGTTGGATGCACCGCCTTCCACCTGCGCAATAACCTTCCACTCAGTTCTTGTCAGTTCCTTGATACCCTGCTTTCCAACCTGTATTGAATAATCTGCCTTAGCCATGTGTGAAAACAGCTTTAAAACCTTTGTAGTAACATCAGGATTAATCATTGCCTTGCCGCTGTAAACCGTTACTATTGCATTTACCAGTTCATCCATGGAAACCCCTTTTAACAGGTATCCGCTGGCACCATACTTTAAAGCGTTATATACATACTCATCATCATCAAAGGTTGTAAGAATAATAATCTTCACCTCCGGATATCGCTCTTTTATCACCTTTGTACATTGAACGCCATCCATTTTAGGCATCCTGATGTCCATTAAAATTACATCGGGCAGATTCTTGCGTATGCACTGTATAACTTCCTGTCCGTTTTCAGCAACATCAGTTACCTTGATGTTGTCTCTGCTTTCCAAAACAATCTGCAAACTTTTTCTTATTAACTCCTGATCATCTGCTATTAATACTTTAATCATACTCTTCACCCCACCTGATCGGTATCTTGGCACTGACGATAAATCCATCAGAGTTTTCAAATTTAACAGTACCATTAAGCATTTGTATTCTTTCCATAATGTGCCTTGTTCCAAAACCCTGGGTAAAGCTTTCACAGCCTTGCCCGTTGTCTTTAATAGTTAGAAGTAATTCCGAATAATCTGCCTTTGCAATGTTGATCCATATCTTTGCAGCCTTTCCATGCCTGATGGCATTGGTCAGACTTTCCTGTATTACTCTGTAAATGGCATTTTCTTCATCAGTATCAAACTTTAGAGTTTTTATCTCAGATTTAAAAAACACCTTCGTATTAGTGACAGAGCTTATATCCATAATCATTTTGGTTATAGCATATTCAAGACTGAGATGTTCAAGTGCGTCAGGTCTTAATTGATTTACCGAACGTCTGATATCAACAATACCCTCTCTTGTAACCTTTGATATGATTTCCAATTGTTTTTTCGTACTTTCGGGCGATTTTTCAACAGTTGCAATACATGCGTCAATACCTGCCGAAATTCCTGTCAGAGTGTGTCCCAGCGTATCATGTATCTCTCTCGCAAGTCTGTTTCTTTCTTTTGTTTCACCCATTTTTTCAGTAACTGTAGCATAAATTTGAAGCTGATTATTGGCATTCTGAAGGTCTTCATTGGCTTCACTCAATTTTTTGTAAAGCAGGCTGACCTCATCTATAGTCCCTCTCTGTTCCTGTATTACGTATACACAATATATAATAAACATTATTATATTGACAGATACCATAACATTATAAAATCCCAGTAAATACTGCTGAGTTATTGAATTATAATAACTTATATAATCATTTATGGAGTATAGTTTAAAATTAATTGAAATAAGCTCGTAATCCGCTATCAAAAAACTCCCTATTGCCAGAAATACTATCAGATATCTTTCCTTGATACCCTTTGCAAAGGTAATTATATCAGCAAAAAACAAAAATAGTATCCCATTATAATTGAAGTTTAGGAAATACAAAATAGTTATGATTATTATAAATTCTGCAATCAGGGATATGTATATAACCTTGTTGCCGGCAGTATAAAATTTCTCCCTTACGGCGAAACATATAATCAGCAGCCCAAAAAGAATAAGCACCTTAAAGGTTACAATAGAAGGTTTCCAGGGCAATGCGTCTACATTTTCCATGAATTCCCTTGCAATATAGGAATTACATATTTTATTTGTTGTATAGGTTATAAAAACCGTGACAAACAAGATTGATATCAAATTTACAAATATCATTAAAAGCTTGAAATATCTTAGTTTCACATTACGCATATAAACCAGGTCCTTTACTGCCAGCCGTCAATCTCGAATTTGTCCAAATTATCCTTGGTAATCAGTGTAACAGGAATAGTTATCAATTTATCCACCTGCTTATGGTTTAAATAATCATAAGCAGTTTTTGCAGCTACTGTTCCAAGTGTAATTGGATACTGTGCGCTGCTGCCCTCCAGGTAGCCTTCTTTTATCATCATTTTGGCATCAGGAGAACCGTCTACTCCATATATGAGCACTCCATCGCCAAGGTGGTTCAGCTGTAAGGCGGCCAAAGCCCCGAGGGCAGTGGGATCATTACCGCCCATTACAACATTGATAGCATCGCCCTTCAGTAAAATTTGTTTCATTACGTCCATCGATACCTCCAGCTCTGCCCCTCCGGATTCCTGGGCTATGACAGCATATTTGCCGTTGCCTTTAATAGTATCAAGAAAACCTTTAACCCTCTGGGTTATAGAGTACATATTGGGTCTGTCCAATACCACTATTTTGGCACTGTCAAGCTTCTCCATCATATCTTTGGCACACTGAACTCCGGCATCATAGTTGTCTGATATTATTGTTGATATAACATACTCGGTATCATATACATAGGTATCTACATTAAAGACGGGAATGCCCGCATCCTTACATGCTTTTAAAGCCGGCTGAACCTTTTTCCAGTCAATGGGCTGAAGAAAAATAGCAACAACTCCTTCTTCTATCATATCGAAAATCTGACTGTTTTGCTTTTCCTGATCCTGTGCAGGATCTCTGGTTAAAAGAATATCACCATTGGATTCAACTACTTCCTCAATGCTGTCATTTAATACCTGGAAGTAGGGATTATTCATGGTCATATAGGTAGCACCGAATATACGCGGTTCTTCCGTGGAAACCTCCGAGTTTGTCTGTACCGCATCCTCCACTGAACACCCGCTATAACTGAATAATAAGACTATAAGTATCAAAACAGTACTTGTTAAAGTTATTATTTTTCTCTTCATATTTCCATTCCATATCCGAAGTATATCACGCTTGCCCTGAGCTTAGTTTACAATTAAGTATAGAACATTATAAAAACCCTGTCCATAGCGCTTATTGCCAACTTGCCGCTATTAACAACCATAAGCTCCTGTAAAGTTGTTTATCTGAAATAGCTTAAGGGAGTGTCGCAAAACTAACACAATTTAAATACATATGAGACATTTAATAGTACTCCCGTACTATGATCAGTAACACACCATTTACATTTGTCTTGTTTTGAGACAGCCCCTTTATAAAAAGGTAGATTATTTCCGTGCTTATGTTTTTACATTTTTACCTTTTTATTTTTTAGGTAATCTATAAACACAGCCAGAAGAATAACCGAACCCTTAACGACGTATTGCCAGAAGGAGTTTACATTAAGCAGGTTCAGACCATTATTAAGTACACCGATGATCAAACCCCCGATGATTGTTCCGCCGATTTTTCCGGCACCGCCAGTCATGCTTGTTCCACCTACAACAACAGCTGCTATGGCATCCATTTCAGCTCCGTCACCGGCGGTCGGCTGTCCCGAATACATACGGGAGGCAAGAACAACCCCTGCAAGACCGGCCATCACACCTGAGAAAGCATGCACAAAAAACTTGACTTTAGCTACTTTTATACCTGAGAATATTGCAGCCTGTGCGTTCCCTCCAACTGCATAGATATACCTTCCCATTTTAGTCTTATTCATTATCAGTGCAGTTACTGCCAATACAAGAACCAATATAATTACAGGAGTTGGAATAGCTCCTATATATCCAGCTCCAATAAACTGCCATTCCTGTGTGACAACTCTTACCGGTGAACCACCTGTATACACATAGGCCAGACCCTTTGCAATATTCATTGTGGCAAGAGTAACAATAAAGGAAGGAATAGTTGTTTTTGAGATAACAAAACCGTTAAACATACCAACCATAAGTCCTACAAGTAAACCTACCAGAATAGCTACACCAATTGGAAGATTATAACGGGCAACACAACCTGCAGCAACACAGCCTGATAATGCAATTATTGAACCTACCGACAGGTCTATTCCTCCGAGAATAATAACCATTGTCATACCGCATGCGAGAAACAGGTTGGAGGATATTTGTCTTAGAACATTAAATACATTCTTTTGTGTTAAAAAGGAATCTCTGGTTATTGGATTCACCGATAAAAATATACACAATACTACAAGTGCAATTATAATACCGATGTTCTCTTTTAAAAATTGAACAAATTTCTTAGCAATTCTATTCATTCCGGTTGTATTTTTTTTTGCTGTCTGTTCCATGTTTACCTCCATAAGGTTTTTAGTCAGGGCAATTTATTTTGCTGCCAGTTCCATGATTTTTTCCTGGGTAACTTCTTTATGACTCAGACATCCTGTTACCTTGCCGCCGCACATTACATAAACCCTGTCGCTCATATTTATAATTTCAGGCATTTCAGAGGAAATCATTATTATTGACATTCCTTCCTTTGCCAGTTGATTCATTATGGCATATATTTCGGATTTGGCACCAACGTCAATACCTCTTGTGGGCTCATCCAATATTAATATTTTAGGAGAAGTTGCAAGCCATCTGCCAATCATAACCTTTTGCTGGTTACCGCCCGATAAATTGCCTATAAGCTGTTCCTGAGAAGGTGTTTTTGTTGACATCATGTCAATATATTTTTGGGTAATGTTGTCTTCCTTCTCATTGTTTACGAATATTCCTTTGATAAATTGACCTAATACCTCAATTGTAGTGTTGAATTTAATATCTTGAATTTTATATATTCCCTCCAGCTTACGATCTTCGGGAACTAATGCAATTCCATGTTTCATCGCATCTGCAGGTGATTTGACAGATACTTTTTTCCCATCTATATAAATATCACCGGAAGCATCTTTTGTGAGACCGAAAATACATTTCATAACTTCACTTCTTCCGGCGCCAACAAGACCTGAAAATCCGATAATTTCACCTTTTCTTAGTTCAAAGCTGGCTCCCCTTGCCATCTTCCCGTCTGCAATATTTTCACATTTCAGGACTACTTCACGGGCGTCAGAGTAATCTCTCGTATAATAATTAGTCAGTTCACGCCCTACCATCATTGAAATCAGTTTATCTTTTGTTGTTTCTTTTACAACCTCAGTTCCGACATAAGTTCCGTCACGCATAACGGTAACTCTGTCGCATATCTGCTCCAATTCGATCATTTTATGCGAAATATATATAATTCCAACGCCCTTTTTCGTTAAAGCTCGCATTGTATCAAATAAAAAATTAACTTCCTTTTCGGAAATGGAGGAAGTAGGTTCATCCATAACCAGTATTTTTGAGTTATAGGAAATGGCTTTAACAATTTCGACCATTTGCTGTTGTGCTATTGTCAATTTTCCAACCATTGTCTCGGCATCAATATGCATGTCATACATGTCAAGAAGTTGCTGCGCATCCCCGTTCATTTTCGCAGAATTGACAAATTTGCCAACCATAGGCTCTCTGCCCAGAAAAATATTTTCAGCCACTGTCATGTACGGAACCAGAACCAGTTCCTGATGAATGATGGCTATTCCGTTTGCCTGTGCTGCCCTTACCCCGTGTATTTCAACCTTGCTGCCCTCAATAAGGATTTCTCCCTGGTCTGCAGTGTAGATTCCGCCTAAAACCTTTATAAGTGTAGATTTACCGGCTCCATTTTCTCCTAAAAGTGCATGAACTTCCCCAGCCTTCAATTCAAAATTAACTGAATTAAGAGCATATACACCCGGAAAGGCTTTATGTATATTTTTCATAGTTAATAAATTTTTTGCATTCAAAAGATCACCCACTTTACTTATTTGGTATTTTCAGGTGCTTACTCACCGATATGGAGAGCAAGCACCTTATTACTTATCTGTATACCGAATTATGTTTCTTATTGCCAGCCGTCTGTTCCAAATTGTGATACATTTTCAGAATTAACAAGGAAGGTTTCAACAGGATATCTTGCTTCAACCTTTTCACCTGCTAAATACTTGTACATTACTTCAACGGATTTCTTAGCTATGTTGATTGGTGATTGAGCACCGGTACCTGCGATCAGTGATTTCCCTGAAGCAAGCTCTTTCTTGATATCAGGTGATCCATCCACACCATAAATGAGGCATTTCTTGATTCCTGCAGCGTTTGCAGCAGCTAGTGCACCAAGAGCTGTCGGATCGTTACCGCCGAATATTGCAACTACATCTCCATGTGCCTGCAGCAAGTCTTCGCTGATTCTCATTGCTTCCTGCAGGTTACCTTTTGCGTCCTGCTGAGCAACTATCTTAAAGCCTTTACCTTCTATTGCCTGAAGGAATCCTTTTGTTCTGTCGGTAATGGAATTCATGGTTGGTGAGTCAAGAACTATTATATTACCGCCGTTTGGATATTTCTTAACAAGATCTTCTCCGCAAACCTTACCTGCATTTACGTTATCGGAACCTACATATGACTGAACATATGATAAATCTGCAACTTCAGTATCAAAGTTGATTATTGGAATGTTGGCTTTCTTTAACGCGTCAAGAGCCGGCGCAATGCCTTCTGCTTCTGCAGGATTGAGGAATATTGCATCTATTCCCTGGGTAATCATATCTTCGATCTGTGTGATCTGAAGGCTTACATTGTTTGCAGGGTCAGTTGAAATAAGCTTGTCGCCGTTCTTTTCAACTTCTTCTTTTATGGTCTTTTCCAAGATAACAAAGAATGGGTTTGTACCGTCCATACAAGTGTAGCCGAATTTGTAGCCGCCCTCGGGTCTTTTGCCAAGCTTTGCCGATGCTGTTGCAACTGCTTCCTGTGCTCCTGTCGATGCTGCAGCTGCTGTTGAATCCTTTGCTGTTTGTGCTGCAGTGTCGGATGCAGTTTGTGAGCTGCCGCAGCCTGCCAGCATACCAACTGATAAAGCAACGCACATAAAGATACCTAGAATCTTTCTCTTCATAATTTTCCTCCTCAAATAGTTTTAAACCACACTCCTATGATAAACGGAGGATACACTTTAAACATCTATATATTGTAATGAAAATCACATTACATTTGTAATATACGGCACCTGCAATTTGTAATAAATCAAGGATGACACAGCTCATAAAAAACCTTGTATTGCTTACGGTAACACCGTCGTGGTACACGGTATAACCCTGTATTGATTTAACAGGCAGACGATACGGCTAGGAATTATTACCTTTTTAACTGAAATTAAAAAATGCTATAATCAAAATGTATTTTATGTATACTTTTAGCGGAGGAACATTTGAAAAAATATTTACTTTCTACAACTTTCCTGTTTTTTTTATATCTATTCATCTTTTCTAATCATGTTCAAGCAGTACCTCTGGTTGATTTGCCTGCTGAAGTAAAAAACATACTGTCCGAGGATATGCTTATGGCAATTGACCGCCCATATGCCTTAGTTAATGGCAATTATGTGCCGTTGGATGAGAACAATTCAAAGGTAAAACCGTATATTTATAAATCTATGAATACAGGCAATACAGCATATATGTTCCACTAAAGGCTGCAGCCTCTCAATAACATTTTTTCTCCCATAGTGCCCTGTTAAACATTTGAATATTCTTTCATATGTTGTTGACATTTTATAACTCCAAGCATATAATAATATATGAACATTTATTCATATATTTGTTTTATCCAATGAAGAAATTACCATAATAATGATGAAAGAAGGGATAATTAATGTCTGCAATAATTAAGAAGGAACTGCTGCTCGAAGGACTTGATTGTGCAAACTGTGCGGCCAAAATCGAACAAAAGGTTAAAAACCTCGATTCAGTAAACACAGCTACAGTAAATTTCATGACAAAGACCCTGACAATTGAAACTGAAGCAGCAACAAAAGTTCATGAAATCATAAGCGATTCCATATCAATTATAAAGAAACTCGAACCGGATGTGACCGTAAAAGAAAAAGGAGTTGCAAATGGTGAAAAGAAAACCTTGATACTTTACGGACTGGGCTGCTCCAACTGCGCTGCCAAAATTGAAAAAGAGGTCGGCAACATTGCTGGTGTGAAAACTGCAAGCGTTGATTTTGTTTCCAAACGGCTGGTTATTGAGTTTAACAGCAAGCGTGACGAGAAAAGGATTGTTGATGAAGCATCAAAAATCGCCAGGCGTATTGAATCCGGAATAAAAGTTGCGGAAGAGGATAAAAATATCAAAAAAGAGGATGAAGAAGGTATAAACAGGTTGGAAATAGCCAAACTTGGGATAGGGGCACTTCTTTTCGGAGTAGGAATAATATTTAACTTTCCCTTCGGGGCAGAG
This sequence comes from Bacillota bacterium, assembly GCA_023392075.1. Lineage (GTDB taxonomy): Bacteria > Bacillota > Clostridia > Acetivibrionales > DSM-1351 > Ruminiclostridium. Next base: position 17,059 of record JAEVZU010000099.1, read on the forward strand.
CTTTCCCTATTTCTTATAAGCTATATACTTGTTGGCGGCGAAGTTGTATTAAAGGCCGCAAAAAATATAATAAGAGGCCAGGTATTTGATGAAAACTTTTTAATGAGTGTGGCAACCATCGGTGCTTTTGCCATCCGGGAGTTTCCGGAAGGCGTAGCTGTTATGCTGTTTTACCAGGTGGGAGAACTATTTCAGGATATCGCTGTAAACCGCTCCAGAAGATCCATCAAAGCTTTGATGGACATCCGGCCGGACTATGCCAATCTGAAAATCGGTGATGAAGAAAAGACAGTATCTCCAGAAGATGTGAAAATAGGAGATATTATCATTATAAAACCCGGTGAAAAAGTTCCGCTGGACGGCAAGGTTCTCGAAGGCAGATCAATGCTGGATACCTCCGCCCTGACCGGCGAATCGGTCCCCCGCGAAGTGGAAGCAGGCAACGATATACTTTCTGGATTTATTAATAAAAATGGTTTGCTGATTGTAGAAGTTACAAAAGAATTTGGTGAATCCACAGTGGCCAAAATTCTTGATCTGGTTCAGAATGCCAGCAGTAAGAAGGCTCCTACCGAAAACTTCATTACCAGATTTGCCAGATATTATACACCTGTGGTCGTTTTTGCGGCACTTGCACTGGCAGTAATCCCTCCTTTGATAGTTCCAGGAGCAACTTTTTCCGACTGGATTTACCGCGCACTGGTATTTCTTGTTATCTCCTGCCCCTGTGCGTTGGTTATTTCTATCCCCCTGGGTTTCTTCGGCGGAATCGGCGGAGCTTCCAAAAATGGAATCCTGGTTAAGGGAAGCAATTATCTTGAGGCATTGAACTCTGTGGATACGGTGGTGTTTGACAAAACCGGAACACTTACAAAGGGTGTGTTCAAAGTAACAAAAGTTATGGATTACGGTACTATACCGGATATGACCATACTGGAAGCTGCCGCCTACGCAGAGAGCTATTCAAACCACCCAATTTCGCAATCCATTCTTCAGGCATATAATAATGAATATAATAAGGAAATCAATAAAAATGAGATAGCGAACTACGAGGAAATTTCCGGACACGGCATCAGAGTTAATGCCCGGGATCGTGTAATACTGGCGGGAAATGCCAAGTTAATGCAGAAGGAAAATATCGCATATGAGGAAGCTGACACTGCAGGGACTGTTGTTCATGTTGCTGTTGACGGTGTATATGCAGGACTTATAATTATCTCAGACGAAGTCAAGGAAGATGCGGCAAAGGCGTTAAAGACGTTAAAGTCTATCGGGATTAAAAAGCTGGTTATGCTGACCGGTGACAGCAAGGCTGTAGGTACAAAGGTGGGTCAGTCACTTGGGTTGGATGAAGTCCACGCTGAACTTCTCCCCCATCAAAAGGTTGAAAAGCTGGAGGAGCTTGCTGAGAAGAAACCACCTAAAGGGAAGCTGGTTTTTGTCGGTGACGGTATAAACGATGCTCCGGTACTTGCAAGAGCAGATATTGGTGTAGCCATGGGAGGACTCGGTTCGGATGCAGCCATTGAAGCGGCTGATGTGGTTTTAATGACAGATGAACCAACCAAGCTTGTTACTGCCATAAAAATTGCCAGAAGAACCCGGCTTATTGTATGGCAAAACATTATCTTCGCACTTGGAGTGAAAGGAATTGTGCTTCTTCTTGGCGCAGGAGGTATAGCCACCATGTGGGAAGCAGTGTTTGCAGATGTGGGCGTAGCTGTTATCGCTATCCTCAATGCCATGCGGGTAATGAAGGTCGAAAGGCTATGATCCTCCCCTATTCCTTCATTACCAAAGTCAATTACGGTTCAAAGCCTTCGCCTTTCAAGCGAATTATGCTTTTAAGCTGATTTTGAACGCAGTTTGGTTTTTTTATTGACAGCCATTGTATTAAACCATATAATAAGTATTTAAAATACTCGACACATTTTTAGGAGGGATCTAATGGATAATAATTACCGGGCAGATAATAACCAGGATATAATTAAATGTGATTGCACTGCAATTCACAATGATATTGTCGACAAGGTAAAAGAAAATATTCCAAACGAAGAGACTCTTTATGATTTGGCAGAGCTTTACAAAGCTTTTGGTGATACAACCCGGATAAAGATACTCTATGCGTTGTTTGCTTCTGAAATGTGTGTATGCGATATCGCAGTTCTTCTTAACATGACACAATCGGCAATCTCCCACCAGCTCAGAGTTTTAAAGCAGGCAAGGCTTGTTAAATTCAGGAAGGACGGAAAGGTTGTCTACTATTCTCTTGATGATGAACATGTAAAACACATATTCGACCAGGGTCTTCATCATATTTCAGAATAATGGTTTTTGCACGTATGAGAGTTGTAAAGTAAAAATTTTATTTCATACTCAATTAATTTAAAAGTCTTAAGACATAAGGTATACGGTCAAGATGTCCACTCTTTTCCATATACCTTTTTTATATTGCCTTTTAGCCATAATTAACATAAACATATTGACAATTGATATCCTGCATGCTAACATTACAAAATAAAAACATACTATTCATATCAAATTAGGGGGATTTAAAATGTTAAAGAAAATTATACCGTTCGCAGTTTCCATATTATCTTTGTCACTGGTTTTTGCAGGCTGCGGAAGTACAAAGCAGACAGCTACATCAACCGAAGCTCAAAATCCGGCAGCATCAACTTCTGCCGCTGCCACAAATCTGCTGGAAAAGATAAAAGCAGACGGAAAAATTCGAATCGGTACTGAAGGCACATACGCACCTTTCACCTTCCATGATGATACCGGAAATTTAACAGGATTTGATGTTGAAATTGCTGAAGAGGTTGCCAGGCGCCTTGACGTAAAACCTGAATTTGTTGAAACAAAATGGGATGGAATGTTTGCAGGACTGGATTCAAAAAGGTTCGATGCCGTAGTCAACGAAGTAACTATTAAAGAGGACCGTTTGCAAAAATACGATTTTTCCGACTCTTATATAGTTTCCAGAGCTGTATTGATTGTAAACAGTGAAAACAATGATATCAAAACTTTTGCAGATCTCAAGGATAAAAAGTCAGGACAATCGTTAACAAGTAATCTGGCTGAAATAGCCAAGTCCAATGGAGCCAATATAGTTCAGGTAGATGGCTTTAATCAGGCAATTGATTTACTCTCCTCAAAACGTATAGATGCTACTATAAATGATAGTTTATCCTTCCTGGATTTTAAGAAGCAGAAACCAGATGCACCCATAAAAGTCGTAGATGAAATGAAAACCACCGATCAAAACGGAATATTGTTCAACAAAGGAAATAAAGAGTTGATTGATGCGGTAAACAAGGCATTAAGCGACATGAAGGCCGACGGTACCTATTTAAAAATTTCTCAAAAATGGTTTGGAGAAGATGTCTCTAAATAACAGAAAGGAACCGCTATCATGGATGATAAAATGGTAAGGCTTGCAGATATTTTTGTACAATCATTTTTCCCACTGTTAAAAGCCGGATTAATTTTTACCATACCCCTTACTGTCTTGTCTTTCACTTTCGGGCTGGCGGTGGCATTTCTTACTGCATTGGCTCGGTTATCAAACATCAGACTTCTGAGTACGGCGGCTAAGTTTTATGTATGGATCATAAGGGGTACTCCCTTACTTGTTCAACTTTTTATTATTTTCTTCGGATTGCCGAGTATAGGAATTACACTGGATGCTTTTATCTCAGCTGTAATTGGCTTTACCCTGAGTGTTGGTGCTTATAGTTCGGAAATCATCAGGTCGGCAATAAGTTCAATCGCCAGGGGGCAATGGGAAGCTTCTCAAGCGCTTGGAATGTCAAAAGCTCAGAGCATGCTCCGAATTATTTCGCCTCAAGCTGTGAGAGTAGCTATTCCCCCGCTGGCCAACTCATTTATCAGCTTATTAAAAGATACTTCACTTGCAGCAGCAATTACAGTAAGCGAAATGTTCCAGATCTCTCAGCAGATAACTGCCAGAACCTATGAACCTCTTTTGTTATATGTTGAAGTTGCATTGATTTACTTGATCTTCAGTTCAATATTATCCATGACTCAGTCGAGAATGGAAATAAAATTTGCCAGACATGTTTAAAACCCTGTTACATAAAAATCCCCAATGTCATTGATCTGCAGATTTAATAACATTGGGGATTTTTATGTTCCGGGAAATTATTTGTTTATTCCTGTTCCTTAAGGGTATCATTAAAATGATTACTTTAAGGACGAGGTGATTTGGATTACAGATAATATTTCATTTGTTTTAGCATTTTCAGCAGGACTTGTATCTTTTTTATCACCCTGTGTGCTTCCGCTTATACCTGCATATGTCAGTTATCTCACAGGTACTGCCGTTACGGAAATAGGAACAATGGGACAAGCAAAATCCAGACTGAATCTGTTATATAAATCCATTGGTTTTGTCATCGGTTTTACTATTATCTTTGTAATTATGGGAGCTTCGATAAGTTCAATAGGTAAACTGTTCGCTGCGAACCAGGACATTTTCAGGAAAGTCGGAGGAGTCCTGATTATAATATTCGGGCTTCATACTACCGGTCTTTTCAGGATTAAACAACTATATTTTGAAAAACGGCTGCTTCCTTTCGGCAAAAATACGGAGGGTGCAAGTTCAATATTTTTAGGTATGGCTTTTGCAACAGGCTGGACTCCCTGTATAGGGCCAATACTATCTTCAATTTTAATATATGCCGGCAGTATGGAGACCATTGGAAAAGGCGTTCTGCTCCTTTTGATATACTCTGTGGGCCTGGCAGTTCCCTTTATCTTAACCGCACTGGCTATAGAAAGCTTTTCAAAATATTTTAAGAAGTTTTCCGGATATCTTCCTGTTGTTTCAGTAATCAGCGGTATTCTGATGATTATTATGGGCATACTGGTTTTTACGAATAAGCTTGCAATACTAAGCCGTTATATGAACTTTATTGACTTTTATTAGATCGGAGAACAAGGTTGAAAGTAATTATAAAAATGAGTAAAGGAGGTACCGAGCCCATGCCATTTCTATCATTATGTTTTGTGCGATATGCTGGGCATGGGCATAATAATGAGAAAAAATCTGATCCTATGGGGAACTGCAATAATATTGGTAATCGTAGCCATCCTGGTTACAACTGAATATGGCAAAAATAAAACCGCCCCTCAAATCAATGAAAGTACAATGGTAAATGAAAAGGCAATAGACTTTACTCTTAAGGACCTGGATGGCAATAAAATATCTCTGAGTGATTTTAAAGGCAAAAATGTATATGTCAATTTCTTTGCAACCTGGTGCCCCCCATGCAGGGCTGAAATGCCGGATATTGAGAAAATGTATCAAAAGTACAGGGATAAGGATTTTGTATTTCTCGCTGTAGATTTAGGAGAAGACAGAGCTGCAGTTAAAGACTTTTTTGAGAGTTATGGGCTGAATTTCAATGTGGTTTTGGATCAGGAACAAACCGTAGCTCAAAATTACAATATTACGTCTATCCCTGTCTCAATATTTATAGATAAACAGGGCAATATTGCAGCAAAAAAAGTTGGCATTTTGACGGGTAAAGAAATGGAGTTGTATATTAAAATGCTTCTTGAGCAAAATTAACCTATGGTTAATTTTATCTCCTTCTGTTTAATAATTGTTCAATTGCAGAATCCGGTTTCATTAGATAAAATGTACTTAAAGAAAGGTTTTTCATTAATACAGAATCCGGAGATGATAAAATGCCGATGAATATGATTATTCGAGAAAAAAGAAAGGAAATTGGATTGACACAGGAACAAGTTGCGGAGTACCTGGGCGTGTCGGCTCCTGCCGTAAACAAGTGGGAAAAAGGGGTTACCTATCCCGATGTCTCATTGCTGCCCGCTTTGGCGCGGCTGCTCAAAGTTGATTTAAATACCCTGCTCTGCTTTAACATCGGGCTGTCTAAACAGGAAATAAGCTACTTTTGCAAAAAAGTTACTGAAATCATATCAAAAAGCGGTTTTGAAAGTGGTTTTTCAATGGTTATTGAAAAAGTACGGGAATATCCAAACTGCAGCTTACTGATTGATTCAGCTGCAGTGCTGCTGGACGGCGCCTTACTAATGTCTGGAATGAGTAACGGGGATAAGAGAAAATACGATAGCCAAATCACAGCTTTGTATGAGCGGGCTGCCAAAAGCGATGACGATCTGATTCGAAATAAAGCCATTTTTATGCTGGCATCCAAATACATGGTCCGGGAGGAATACGACAAAGCACAGGAAATGCTGGATTTACTGCCCGAAAGGAATGCTTTGGATAAAAGAAAGCTTCAAGCCGACCTTTTCATAAGGCAAAACAAGCTTGAGGAGGCTGCCGGACTTCTGGAACGCAAATTAATAATGGCAATTTTTGAAATCCAAATCATTCTGCTGAGCCTGACCGATGTTGCACTGAAGGAAGGCAACGCTCAGAATGCTTCGCAAATAGCGGAACTTTCCCGCAATGCCACAATGCTTTTTGAACAGTGGGACTACTACTCTTTTGTTGCACCGCTCAAGGTTGCCATCGCCCAAAAGAATGTTCAGGAAAGTATTTCACTTTTGAAATCCATGCTTTCAGCCATACTTCTGCCCCTGGAAATGAAAAGCTCCTCTCTGTATCACCATATCACCGCAAAGGGAAAACAGGTTGACGTTGGCAGGCAAGTGCTGCCTGCACTGCTTTCCGAGGTTGAAAACAACCCTGAATATGAGTTTCTCCATTTAAATGCAGAATTTCAACAGTTGATCAGGCATTACCGCGCATATATTGAAAGTTAAATGTTGAGAGCTGATGTCGAACAGCAAAATATAAGATATCCTACGTCAAACACCTTTCGGTGCAGCCTTATATTCCTGATTTGCCCTTAACCGCAGCAGCTCCCTCCTGCTCCGGCCGGAGGTGTATAATTGTCTACTTCATTCTTTATGTCATCAGGATTAACGTTATTTAAGTCATCAACTACTTTAACATATCCATGAAGCATTCCCATCCAGCATTGGAAGGTAAAATCCTGTTCAGGCGTCAACAAGGGAGTCTCCTTCTGACTCTGCAAATCTAGCTGTCCCTGATACTCAGGAAACACTGCAACGTTATTGCAGGAATTTAACTGTTCGGTATTAAATTTGATTTTAGCTGGAATCCCCTTTTGCAAAACAACAACCGCCGGAGAATAGCCGTAGTCATTCACGGTAACTGTTACCTCCTGCTGATTATCGGTTATTTTTGCAAGCTGTATATCATCAGTTGGAATTTTACCACCTGCAAACCTGGTTGCCTTGGAACCCGCAGCACAGCATCCTCCGCTGCCTCCCAGGGCCCCCGGGGAATTTTCGTTTGCTGCAATATCACCTGTATCCACGCTTGACAGATCACTCACAACCTTAATGTTGCTGGTGATCATACCCATCCAGCAGGTATAAACAAAGGTCCCTTCTCTGTCAGGTGTAAACTCTATAACATTCTCTCCCGCAGCAAGCTTTTTATTTTCGATACCGTATTCAGGTATGTTTATGCTGTTATTACAGCCGTTAAGTTCACTTTGGGCGGCAGAAATTGTCCATTTGACAGGCACACCCTTCTGTACAATTATGGGAGCATACCTTCCCGATTCAAGCTGGGTATTTACAACCTGTACATCACCTTCCAGCTTTGCTATCCCGCTTGCGGCAGGAGCTGCACCAAGAACGATATTTGTATTGAATCCTGAGAGCGCAAGGCCCCTGTTCAGCATTACAATCCCCAGCACCAGTACAAGAGCCGCGCTTACTTTCATCATTCTGTGAGTAAACTTGCCGCTCAAAAACGAGCTGACTGCTCCGAAGCCGAACATAAGCGGAACCGTTCCAAGGCTGAACAGGAGCATTGACACAGCACCGGCCGTTATGCTGCCTGTTCCCAGAGCATATATCTGCATAGCCTGCAATGGTCCGCAGGGCATTAGTCCGTTAAGCAGTCCAACCACCAGCGGACCGCGGTTTCCCTTGTTTTCATGAACTTTATTGGCAAATATCTTTGGCATCCTGGGATTCAGTTTTCTAAGTGCAGGGAAAATATTCAGCATATTCAATCCCATGATAACCATAAAAATACCTGATAATATGGCAACGATACCCTTGGCAGTTCCTGAAAAGCTGATAACAGAACCAAGTCCTCCGACAATGCCGCCTACAATGGTATAAGATATCACCCTGCCGGCGTTATATAATAAACTTGGTTTTAATTTTGCAAATTTTGAATCATTGCCCTGAGCTTTATACTGGATACAGACGGATAGGTTAATGCCTCCGCACATGGCTACACAATGCAGTGAGGTCAGCAGCCCTATAAAAAACAATATGCCGTAGCCCATGGATTGGTTAACCTGCGGAATAAAATTAAACCCAACTGTATTCTTAATAATCATATATAAAGCAAAAATGATTACTACAATTCCGGCTACTTGTCCAACTCCCGCTTTGTCGCTTTTATTACCGGATACTTTGGCGCCGCTGGTATTTGCAGTAATATCACCCGGCTTGTTTTTTACAATGTAATCCAGCTTTTCAACAGCCTCGATTATTTTATTTAAATCAGTTGAATTCAAATCATAAGTAACATACACGTTAGAACTGCTGTAAATAGCTTTTACATCAATTATTCCGTCAAGTTTTTTTAAGGAGTTTTCTATCCTTGTTTCACAACCCGTACAGGTCATACCGTCAACTTGAAGAATCTTTCGCATTGTCTTTTGTTCCATGCCGTACCTCCATTCCTTCCTGCTTACCAAAGTTAATTACGGTTGAAGGCCTTCGCCTTCCAGCCGATAGTAATTGACTTTTACTGTAATTATTTTAGCACTAAGTTATGAAGATTTTATGTAGAGAAAAAGAAATCCAATTTATTCAATCAGAGTTTTTTCATCTGCTGCAGCACTATGCCCGCCTTCATTCTTTTTTGTGTTATTATGCCCTTTCAGCATCATAGGGATCATAAACACCATCATGATAGGACAAATAAAAGGTGCAATTGCTGCCAGAGGTTTTGCTATGACCGAGCCGCCGTTATTAATCAGAAACGGTACTATTAACAGGATTATTACAGGAGCTCCGCAGCAAAGGGCCATCATCAGCATATGGGATAAATGGCCCTTCTGTTTTTTGTTTTGATTATTATTGTTGTTATCATTGGTTCCATGGCAATCCATAAAAATTCTCCTTTTAATTATTTAATTAATGAAGAAATCTTATCAAAAATATATGGAGTTTTTATGAAGACGAAAAAACTGTGTTCATGTGTAACAGTTAAATATATGAATACATAATATATCATTATGGCAGTAGCTTGAAAAATGCGAAGTTTACATTTCGTGCATACAACGTACGCTTCGCATAACAAATAAGCCCAAGGGCTTATTTGCGCATTTGAGCAATCAAGCGACAGGCATACTTTTGATTTGTGTCGCCGGCGGTACCGGCGAAATGGAGGTTAGCTTGAAAAGAGTGTACAATTCATTCACAGATTAGCCATACGCCCCATTCAGAAAAATATTTAAACGGAGAATACAAGCATGGATGATATAACTTATTTCTCAATGTTCCCGTCGACTATTGCAGATTTCAACAATGATCTGAAAAAGATATTTGAAAATTATGCCAATATGTACCCACCGGAAAAAAGTCCGTTGGAAGGCACCCCTGACAGAATACCCGCCAATGCTAATGATATGGCAAATTATTTTGCCAAATACGGTATGGCAAATTTTGAGATTCAAGCAGTTATGAAGCTTGACGGAAGATTGGATTTTAACAAACTTGTCAAGGCTGTAAAATTGTCGGTAGATGCACAACCTGTTCTCGGCTGCCGTTTCGTTAAAAGTGATCCTCCCTACTGGAAACGCTTTGATAACATTGATAATATGGAGAAGTTTTGCTCTATAGAGGAAGTGGATAATCCTGAGGAAGGTATTCAAAACTTCCTGCAAATTCCCATGAACATGGATAAGGATCCGATGCTGTTTGTCAGAGTTGTGCGCTCGGTTAATTATGATACCTTATGTATTAAAATAAACCATGTATGCAGTGATGCAGCCGGTTCAAGAGAATATATCCATCTCCTTTCCGACATTTATTCCCGGATCGACAAGGGAGATACGGATTATACACCCAACCAGGAAAATCGAGACAGAAAAGATTTTGAAAAACTTAAAACAGCCTTTGGTTGTGACACTCCGGAATCAACCTGGGGGATTCATCAGCAGTTCGCACGCCCGACCTGGAACTTTCCCTGGAAAAACGTCCGTATTGGTGTTACAGATTTTTCAATGTGCAGACTTCCCCATGGGCAATTGGAAATAATGAGCCGCTATTCAAAAGCCAGAGGAGCGACGATTAATGATCTGCTTTTAACAGCAGTCTTCAGGGCTATGTTTCAGATATCCAAACCTTATTATGGCATACCGATGGACATTCCCGTCACTATTGATCTCCGGCGTTATCTCCCTGACCACAAGACAGATGCAATAAGGAATCTATCGGGTGGAATTGTTGTAAGACTTGACAGAAAACCTGACGAGCCCTTTGAAGCAACCCTGTCAAGAGTCACGACTTTTACAGAAACTATAAAGAAGAAACATCCCAGCATGTTTAACATCAGCTGGCTGGAATATATTGAAAAGCTGAGTTTCAGACAGCTTTGCGGGTACTACAAATATATGACACAAGTTGTCGAATTGGCCTCACAAAACCCTTTTTATACTGTTAATTACTGTTCTCCTGTACTTTCAAATTTCGGGTTTATATCCAGGTCACTTTTGAAGTTTGGTGAAAGTACTGTAGTTGATGCCTACATTATACCTCCCGTTGTCCGAGCTCCCGGCATGCTGCTTGTAGCCAGCACCTATAACGACATATTAACCCTTGGCGTGGGTTTTTATAAAACTTCAATTCAAAAGAACGTAATGGACAGCGTTATTGGCAAAATTAAAGATGAATTGCTGGAAGGCTGCAAGGAATAAAGATATCGGATTATCATGAAAGTATTGCACATAATCCCCTATATAAACATACATTACTATTATTTAATAACTTTTATTTGAATGGAGAGTAGGATATGACAGTTAAAGAAAAGCTCAATCTTCTGGAAGAATTGCTAATTGTTGAAAAAGACACACTTGATGAAAATGCTGAACTAGGCAGTATCAACGAATGGGATTCAATGGCGGCAATATCCACAATCGCCATGTTTGACAGTGTTTTTGGCAAGGAGTTAAAATCTGAAGAAATAAAAAGGTTTAAAACAGTAAAAGACATTTTGGACCAGATGGAATGAGGTGTAAAAACAATTGGCAACAGGAATATTGAAAAACGTTGAGATTAAGGGTATAGCATGTGCAGTGCCGGATCGAATAATAAAAAATGAAGATTACTATCAGATTTTCGGTGAGGAGAATGTCATTAAGTTTATTAATATGACAGGTGTAAAGCAAAGGCATGTAGCTTATGATGAACAGTGTGCCACCGACTTGTGCTTTGTCGCGGCAAAGAATGTCATGGAAAAATTAAACTGGGAATCCTCTTCCATAGACGCTTTGATTTTAATAACCCAGACCCCCGATTATGCCGTACCGGCATCTGCCTGTGTTCTGCAGCATAGACTTGGGCTGAGTGACGACTGCATAGCCTTTGATATCAATCTTGGCTGCTCAGCCTATGTTTACGGCTTATGGCAGGCCGCAACAATGATCTCAACGCAAAATATAAATAGAGTGCTCCTGCTTGTAGGAGATACAAGCAATTTCGGAATAAATCCAAATGACAGTGCCACAGCAATGATATTCGGTGACGGAGGTTCGGCTACGGCCATTGAAAAATCGGAAGGTAAAGACATAAAGTACTTTTTGAAAACCAAAGGCAGTAGTTATAAAGCGATCATGGTCCCTGCCGGTCATGCAAGAACCAGAAGCAAAGTTATAACCGATGCATCCTCCTGTGAATTGACCATGAACGGAGCCGATGTCTTCAATTTTACCATTACAGATGTACCAAAGGCATTGAACAGCTTTTTTTCAGAGTATTCAATCCATCAGAATGATATTGACATGTATGTGTTTCATCAGGCCAATTTATATATCCTTAAACATTTATCAAAAAAATTGGGTATCCCTTCCGAAAAATTACCCGTATCCATTGACAGATATGGAAATACAAGCGGCGAATCCATCCCCTTGACGCTTGTGGATGTATTAGGCGGAAATCAATCGGATGAGAACATAAGAGTATTATTATGCGGCTTTGGTGTAGGCTTGTCCTACGGCGGCATATATACTGAAATTAAAAAATCTGCCTGCCTCCCCATGATATATACCAATTATTATTATAGCGGAGATGAGAATCAGTGATAAATCCCATGGATCTGAGCGGTAAAAATATACTGGTGACAGGAGCCTCCTCCGGCATTGGTAAATCCATAGCAGTATACTTAAGCAAACTTGGCGCAAACATCACACTGACAGCCAGAAATGAAAACAAATTAAAGGAAGCATATAATGCTCTGGATCAAGGGAGCCATTCCTATTACCAGATTGATTTAAATAACCTGAATGAAATTGAAGGCATGCTGGACAAAATCTGCAGTAACGGCGAAAAGCTCAATGGTATTGTGCATTCTGCAGGAATATCAAAAACAATACCCATTCAGTTTTTAAAAATGGAGGACTTAAACAGTATTATGTCCATAAATTTTTATTCCTTTATGGAGCTCGTAAAGCACTTCTCCAAAAGGAAATATAACGAGTCCGGAGGCAGTATTGTAGCAATTTCCTCTATTTCAAGCAAAGTAGGAGCAAGGGGGTTGGCTGCTTACTGTGCCAGCAAGGGAGCGCTTGACAGTGCTATAAGATCCCTTGCTGTAGATCTGGCACCAAGAAATATAAGAGTTAACTCTATTGCTCCAAGTATGATAAAAACTCAAATATATACGGGTCTGCTTGAAGTTGTGAACAACAAGGATTTTGAAGCCGATCTGAAAAAAAGACAGTTTATGGGTCTTGGGACACCTGAAGACGTTGCCTCCGCCGCTGCATTTCTGCTTAGTGATGCCTCCGGTTTTATAACCGGAACATCACTAATAGTAGATGGCGGGTATCTTGCACACTAGAACAGCTCCCTGAGAGCTGTTCAGCCATTACATCCTTCCATAAGCTCCTGTTTAATCTTATCCAGGAGTTTTTCTACGTTCTCACCGTCTACTGTACCTTTAAAGTATCCTGTTGCAAGTGTAAAAACGGAACCATAGCTGCTTGCCATGAGCAGTAATCCAGGAGCACGCACAACCGGCGGCAGCAGATACGTGTCAGTCACCGTGATATCCCCGAACTTTATGGGAGATACCGACATGTATCCCAGATTCGATAACGTCGGCACACACCTGTCACCGCAATACAAAGGACAGAATAGTTGTGTTTTTTTGGTTTCCATAACCGCCTGATAATAGGAAAGTATTTCATAAAAACTTATCCTTTCGACCCGCTCCAGACCAATGGCACTTTGCAGTCCCGGATAATCTTTTTTGATTTCCTGCATCATAGCAATGACTCTTTGCAGGGTTTCATTAAAGGCTTCGGCAGGCACCATATCGAGCCTTGTATTTATCGAGCCTGAAAAATTGCGGATGGCCTGGGTTCTATTATCAGGAAGATAGCGGCGTAAATCAACAGTAATCGGGATTTCCATGGGAGTTCCATACACCGGTTGCTTCACTTCAAGCATAGCTCTGTAACATGCTGTAAGAATAACATCATTTACTGTTGCACCATTAGCTTTAGCATATTTTTTTAATTCCTCCAGGAAACCTGCCGGATAGTTGCTCACACACATGCAGGCTGTATTCGAGCCGCAGGGCTCCCACGGGAATGGCCATGAAGGCTGGAACAAGTCTGCACCCGGAATGAAAAGCGATTCAATATTTGTTATTCCCAATTCTTCAAACAGCCTATCCTGATCTTTTCTGCCCCCTATTCTCGTAACCGGAGTATAAGTATCGTCCTGACTGCCAATGCTGTCATATATTTCAGCCAGAAGCTGTATATATTCTTTTGCTCCTGCTCCATCACAGCAGGTATGGTTTATTTTAAAGGCTAAAACGTCGTATTGTTCTGATCGGATCAGCCTTACATTTATCATTGGGTCCTTATCCAGGTTCACAGTGCTTTCAATAAAATCCTGGACAGCTGTATCAATATCCTCAACTTCCTTCAGAGAACAGAAGTTTACTACACCGATGTTCTCCAGAGGCTCCCAATATGGAGGATCATCCTCAATAAACCGGCATTTTAATATTGGCTCTGCATCCAGTGACAGCCTTACTGCTCTTTGTAACCTGTCAAAATCCAACTTTCCGTCAAGTTTCATTACGGCTTGAATCTGGAGGTTGGATACTCCGAACCTTGCCACATAGTTGTAGATTTCATGCCCATTAGCCGGATAGGTTCTCCTTTTGGCATTAGTGCCATATACTCCGGATTTATGATCATAATTCTCCATAAACTTCTCAAATGCCCTGGTTGAAAATTTATAGTAACTTGTTATATTTTCAAACATTTTTTTATATAATTCCAAACAAAACCTGAACATATTTTCCATGTCATTTACTCCCTATAGCAGAATTTTAATTTAAATTATGTGATTTCTATATTTGCCTCAAGCGTTTATCAATGATGTCCATCAGCCAATTTTTTTCTCCGGGAATATTGTCTTTCAGCCTCGCTGCTGCAGCTGGAAGCTGCCATGTGTCAATATCCTCATTTCTGACCTTTGCAAGCTTTATGTACTCATCAATATAAATCCAATAGGATATCCATTTCTGATAATAGTAAAAAATTGCGCATTCATCAGGGAATCCTCTTGGAACAGCAGGAGAACAAAAAACAATACCTGTCCTGGCCACATCGCTAAGCGGGTTCCCTAAATAGGCACCATACCAGTCAATAGGCACGAAGTTTTCACCTGAAATGATAATATTACCGAAATAAAGGTCGCCATGGCAAATGCTGCTGCCATTTGGCAGACTCTCTGTATATTCCAATATCTTTTTTACCCTTTGACCCAGAATACCGGAAGAGGCATTGATTGCACAAGTGAAGCTATCCATCTGAGTGGGCAGCCCAATAGCTGAAAAGTTATGGATGCTTTGCTGCAATTCAGCCATTTTTTTAATATAGCTAAATAAATTCCAGGGCTCTTCCGTCAGTCGTTCAAAAACGGATTTGCCATAAATCCTTTCATAGATTATTCCTTTGCGTCCGTCAACTTCCACATTATCATGGACAGCAGGTGTGTGAATTCCGGATTTATAAACAATGTGACCGATATTCAATTCATTCCCAAGCTGTTCAATTGTACTGTATTCTTCAAAATACAGTTTCAGAATCTTGTCTGGCCCCCATTCGTATACTTCTGCCGTTATACCGCTTCCTAAAAGCTTTCCTTTTTTCATAAATAACTCCACAAGAAATTTGCTTTGCAAATCCGCTCCACGCCTGCTAAAGTAATCTGCTATGCTACGCAAATTATCTTTTCGCTATGGGGGACTATTCCCCCCTTCGACGGAGCTTACGCTCCTGAGCACCCCTTTAACAGGGAAAATATATCAGGAGCAGCCTTTTCAATATTAACAGGACTGATCTGCTTATCAGTCCATGCATGAACAGTACTTCCAACTGCTAAAATATTTCCGCTTTTTTTGTTAATTATCTTATATTCGAACTTCAGCTTAACGCAGGACATATTTGCTATGCTTGTAAGAACTGATATTTCTTCACCAAACTTTGCGGGCATTTTAAAGCTGCATTCAATCTTCGAAACAGGAAGGTACAAGCCGTGATTTGTTATAATCGAATTTGGCAGATCCGCTTTATTAAAAAAATCTATCCTGCCAAGCTCAAACCATCTGATGTAAAAAGCATGATAGACTATATTCATTTTATCGATTTCATAAGGCTGGACATAAAACGAAGTAACAGTTATCATTTATTTTTCACATCCTCTCACCAGCTCATTTTTAATCCTGATAAGAAATTCATTCATATCTTTTCGGGAAATAAAACCATGGCAATATCCTGCTGTCATTGTCAGTATGCCGTTATATGAGCTTGTAAGTATTGATAAGCCCGGAACTCCTGTCACCGGAGGAACGATGCAGGCATCTGCAACAAAGTCCCTGCCGAATGCTATCATATCTCCAGAAATGTTTCCTAAATCATATAGCGCGGGGAAACATCCAACCTCGGTATTCTTAACGTTTTTGTCACGAATCCTGTCTGCCCGGGACACGCATTCGAAATAATCATTAAAATAAGTGAAGCTTGATTGATTGCGCGCAGCTTTATCCATTGTATCCAAACTGTCGGTGGGATTCTTCTTTAATATTTTGGTTATTTCTGCAACTCTTGATAATGTACCGTCAAAAGTTTCATTCAGCTTTCTGGGAATTCTGGTTACAAAACCCCCAGAAAAGTTTCTGAATTTTTGGGAATTATTCTCAGATAGATAATTTCTTAAATCAACCGTATTGGAAATATCCATCGGAATTCCCTGAGCAGCCCTGGTTATTTTAAATAAAGTTCTATAATATGCCGTCAGGACCAAATCATTTACCGTTGCTCCTTTTGAATCACCATACCTGCTTATCTTTTCAAAGCTTCTTTTTGAAAGTTTACACAGTGCGTAATCAGCAACATTTTTTCCGTTTTGTCTCCAGGGAAAGGGCCAGCTTCTCTTAGGAGTGTCAAGCTGCGGATTCCAGTTTAATTGCGGGCATGCAGTTTCCAACTCCTTTACTAACCTGTACTCCTCCTTCCTTTCAATTAATTGCGGATTTGGTATAAAGCTGTCGTCACCCTTGTCAATACAGGTATAGATAGCTGCCAGACGCTTGATATATTCCTTAACACCAGGTCCATCAAAGCATGAAGGATTTGCCTTGATTGCTAAAATGTCCGCTGCTTCCTGCGTGCGTATTATTTTTACTCCTATGTTAATATCATTTTTGATATCGAGAGTGTTTTGAAGAAACTTAGCCAGAGTCTCATCAGGATTGTTACATTCTTCAAGGGTACAAAATGAAATATCCTTAATAGAATTTGTTCTCTTCCAATACGGCTCATCTGCTTCCACAAGCCGGCAGGCTAAAACAGGTTGTTCCTCTATTGAAAATTCCACTGCCTTTTTCAGTTTATCCATGTCCAATCTTCCACTTAAATATATTACGGCTTGATATTGGAAGTTTGCCATATTGTTTCTTGCAGTATAACTGCAGATATCATGTCCGCCTGCCACTAATACACCGGATCTATCCTGCATTTTTACAGTATCTGGGTTATATGCCTTGGCTATTTTTAAATAACTGTTATAGTAATTTAAAATGTTCCTGGATATATTTTTATAAAATGAGTTTAAAGTGTTTGAATAAAAGTTGAAAAACATATCTTCAATTGTTCTCTCCTTATACTTGTCTTTTCTACTATTAAGCGGTATATGTAAACATAATCATATTAAAAATAGCATTATGTATTTATTAGCATTATATGAACTATTAACATAAATGTGACAGATAAAGATTTATGTCTTCTCCACCACCTAAAAATTGTAAGAAAAAAAACAAAACCTCCCGGTCAATCCCTGATATAGGGGTCGGCCGGGAGGAGACTAAAGCAAGCAAAGCAATACTATAATGCCTTAAATAAGGCTGCACCCCTTACTCTTAAATAACTGTAAACCGCTGCATCTGCCGCAGCAACCGCAAGCAGCCAAAGAGTCTGAAAAAGCACCGGGTTCGATGGATTGGCCAGTGCTAAAATACCAACCGGCAGCAGGATTGAAATAAAACCTGCTGCCAGTGCCAGCATAACACTGGCGCTTTGCTTCACTACTGCAACCGGGGTGTTCCATTCCAGCTTCGGGAAGTGAAGATTTATTATGAGGCCCGTAACTGCTATGAATATGCAATAGCCGCAGCCTACGGCAACTGTCAGCAGATACTCCGGAATTGTCAGCCCGACTACTGCCGCAAGTATAGTTGTGCTAACTGCCAGTATTGGAACCGTTATAACCAGATTCAGCAATATTTTGCTCCTGAAAATATCCGCAACCTTTAAAGGCAATGATTTGAGTATCCACAGGTTTTTCCCCTCAAGTGAGATTGAAGGGGCCGTAGTACAGGTAAGCGCCGCACAGAAAACCATTGCCAGGGTCACTATGAGAGACATGGACATGTTAGACGGCAGCACTGCCAATAATTCATTTATCTTTGATCTGCTGAAAATAAGCATTGCAGTTGCAAGCAGCATCATAACAGCTCCAAAGCCTGTATTGATTACATATATATAGGATGAGAAATAAAAGCCCGCCTCTTTTTTAAATAATGCCGCAGCTATGGTGCGTACCTGCAGATCAGTCATTTTATAATCGGCTGCTTTATATTTCTCCTGCATTTGCGAGTTTATTGCCTTAAAACTCTTCGCAAACAGCCAGACAAATATAACAAAAATTATTACTGAAATCATGGCAAATATCAGTGCGGAAACAATATCCAAATTTTTTAAAGCTGCTGTAATCAAACCAAACGGATAATAAATTGCCTTTACCGAACCGATAATATTCACTAAATTCCCGATATTGGCAGCTGTCAATGAATTGATTGAAAACATTCCTCCCATAAACAATATGAGCAGAACAAATGACCCTGCAATTAAGAAAAGATTTGTATGTTTAGATTTTGAGGATATCTTTCCAAGCAGCAGTGACAGAATTGCTCCTATAGTCACAGGAATCAGACTGACCATAATCAGCAGCAAAAACGATAGAAAGTAATAGACTGCTCCCGCTGAAGTCTTTATTCCATATACCATCAAATACGGAAAACCTAAAAGCAGGGATAATCCGGCATTTGTTGCAACTATCATAAACAGTTTGCTGATTAGTATTGCTCCCTGTGATACAGGCAATGACATAAGCATGTCAAAATCCTTAAATGCAAACAGATATCCAGGTGCCTTATATATGGACATAAAGATACATATCAGCACTGACAGGGCTGTACCTGCAATAATCAGTACATCCAGGGCAGCCTTCCCGGCTAGAAAATCCGATGTTAGCCATGCATACATACTCATTTGTATAAACATTATTAATATGACAAAAAGTATCATTCCGGCAAAAAGACCCGCCTTCAGCTTTTCACCTTTTGCAGAGCTCTTCAGCAGTTTATTTATACCTGATGAATTTATTAATTGTGCTTTTATAAGAAATATTGTACTATTCATCGTCAATCAACTCCATAAACAGTTCTTCCAGAGTACTGTCCCCTTTAACCTCATCTGTGTCTCCACAGGCTACCAGCCTTCCGGCCTTTATTATAGCTATTTTATTGCACAGCTTTTCCGCCACTTCAAGGACATGTGTGGAAAAGAATACTGCTCCACCGCTCCCGCAGAGCTCTTTCAGAAATCCTTTCAGGGTATGGGCCGCTTTTGGATCAAGACCCACAAAGGGTTCATCCAGAACAAGCAGTCCTGGCCTGTGAATAAAGGCGGATATCAAAGCCAGCTTCTGCTTCATGCCGTGGGAATATGCCGATATAATGTCCCCAAGGCTTTCGGTTAGCTCAAAGGCATCCGCATATTCTTTAATTGCTGCTTCTCTTTCTTTTTTAGGAACCTTAAAAATATCCGCAATAAAATTCAGATATTGGATGCCTGTCATGTTTTCGTACAGGTCGGGATTGTCCGGTATATATGCCATTGTCTTTTTGCACTCTATTTCCTGTGTTTTAATTGATTTGCCGCTGATAAAGATTTCTCCCTCATTAAAGTCCAAAAGTCCCGTGGCACATTTTATTGTGGTTGTCTTACCGGCACCGTTATGTCCTATGAAACCGAATATATCTCCCGGCTTTACTTCCAGTGACAGATTGTCCACAGCTTTCTTTCCATTTTTATATATCATTGAAAGTTTTTCTATCCTAAGCATTTTTGGATCCCTTTCTATCGTATCTGATGACTGCAAAATAATAAACTATTAAAGGCGTTGGAAAGTTGGATATGCCCCAAAGCCCCCAGAGCCAGGGAAACCTTCCTCTTTTCTGGGCATCTCTGAATATCCATATCCCCTGGCAGAAAACAAATAAAACCAGTAACACTACTACCCATACGGGTGGTTTATTTAAAAAATCATGTAAGCTCATTTCTTCCCCTCCTCTTCATAAGAAGCAATACAGCCGGCACTATGAGGAATAATCCCTCAGTAATGACAAATACCATGGCAGACAGTTGATAAATCAATATCAAAACTGCTATTATTGCCAGTGCAGTGCAGCTGAATAGGGCTAACTGCCCGTTATTTCTGGAAGCCAGCCTGGACTGTTCATCCGAAACAAAGTCGACCATAGTCATCAAATCCGGCGTTTTCAGGTCCAGCTCGTCAATCTTTTTTGAAACTTTCTTTAGTTCTCCGGCAATTCTATCATCCCTGTCCATTGCTTTCCAGCTCCTTTCCGATGCTCTTTATTGCATTTGATAGCCTTGATTTTACCGTTCCTACCGGCACCCCCAGAGTTTTTGCTATTGCCTCGTAGGAATAGTCTAAGTTGTATTTCAGTACTACAGGTGCCCTGAGTTTTGGAGAAAGCCTGTTGACCGCCCTTATCAAATCATCATTATTAAACAGATTATCGATTTTATTTTCATAGTCCTCCGGAACAGCAAGAGTATTGCAATAACTTTCAAACAGTCTTTTTCTTCTGACTCCTGTCAGCCATATATTCTTAGCTATTGTTATCAGCCAGGTACTGAAGGCTGCCTTGTTCTCATCATAAAGCCTGATTTTTTCAACAGCCCTGGACATTGCTTCCTGGGTTATGTCCTGGGCATCCTCCTTGCTCAGGGTGAGTTTCAGGCAGTATTTGTATACAATTGCGTAATTCTCCTGCAGCAGTTGAGCCATTGCATGCCTGTTGCCCTTCCTCGCATTTTCCGCAAGATATTCGGATGTGTCTCCCAAGTTTCATCACCACTCTTTTTTGAATGTTCTATTAGTTATACCTTTATCTTATGGGTTTTGTTCACTTTTTAAAAGAAAATTTTTGTATCAAACTGTCATAAAGTTCGTTTTCGGACAAATTAAAAAGAGCACAAAGCAGTTTGTTCCTCCTACGCTATTTGTCCTCTTCCGCAATTTAGTATTTAATTTTTAATTGTTGATACATGTGTCCATGTCATGCCTGTATGATGTCCCCGTTTCACCGGATACTCCCATACATCAGATATATAATGAATTTTTAGGACATTTATCAATGCAGACTTTACATCTTATACAATCCGGGTTTATAACAATACCCTCCTCCTTATATTTCTGAACATCAATTCCCATTGGACAGTTCTTTGAACATATCTTGCAATTGATACAGGTTTGAGGTTTAAAATTTACATGTTTTATTCTATGTTTTATTTTTTTAATTCCTGCGGCATAGGATGCCAGGGTTCCCATTGGACAAATTGTACACCAGGTTCGTTGATTATAAATTGTTCCTAAAATTATTGTTAGAACTGTTGTTATAATAATCATTCTTACGAATACCATTCCAACGGCATTTATATTTCCCCATGCCACAAAAATTTGAATTGCAAATCCTCCCAAAAGCAGGCATAGAAATAGCAGTTTGAACCATTTCCTTTTTAAAAGCTCCGGTATGCGGAGTCTCCTGCTGATTTTGGAAACTAGCATGTCGTTCATACTGCCCCTGGGACAAAAATTTCCGCACCAATACCTGCCTTTAAAGAAGGACATAATAACCGGTGCCAACATGCATATAATTGCCACAACACCCACCGCCGGAACAAATATACCTGCTATACAAAAAACCAGTAAAATGGTCCAGGACCACTTATGAATAAATTTATTCAGACCAGCCATTTACAACCTCCTCTTTTCCGCGTATACCCCCAATGGGTATATTGGTATTATAAATTTTATAGTTATATTTGTCAATCCTAATATTACAATATATTAATATATTAGAAAGATGGTTCCTGTTTTCAATTGTTTTTATATCAGGAAAGTAAACTGAAAAACCACGAAGGAGACCTTTATTACGGTTTCCTTCGTGGTTCGATGCATATATTCCGTGTTGATGTAGTTTTTAAAAATACCGTGAAAAAATTTAAATCTCAGTCTTTTCTATTTCTGTACAGATATCCACGGGTTTACCGAAATAAACCCATGAAGTGGAAATAGAGTTTACACCGGTCTGAGCATAGTCCCGTATGTTACTCTCATTTATACCGCCGGTCGCTATCAGAGTAACATGCGGGTTGATGGATTTTATTTCCTCAACAATACCTTTAAGCTCGGAAGGCGGAATTTTATCAAATTGCAAACCATCCGCTCCGGCTTTGCATAGCCTTATAGCATCTTCCCGGCATTCGCTTTCCACAATAACCTTCTTTTCACAGGCGCGGAATTTTATTTCCTCAATTTTGTTCACTAATCCGTTAATGCCTCCCATGAAATTCATATGCTGCTTGAAAATCAAAACAGTTTCCGACAGTCCAAGCCTGTGCGGCAACCCGCCTCCGGCAATTACTGCCTTGATTGCCAGTTCCTTGGTACCCGGCAGCCCCTTTCGTGTAGTTACAACTTCTATTTTTGAGTCAATACTTTTTACCGCATCAACAAGTTTTTTTGTTCTTGTTGCAATGCTGGAATAATACTCCAGTATATTCATGGACACCTTCCAGACCAGATGCAGCCCTTCGGCATTCCCACGGGCTTCAAGCAATCTTTGTCCGGGTTCTACACACATTCCTGTCGGTACAAAGTTGTCAGCAGCAACTTCCAGTTTATTGAATACCCTCACTGCTTCCTCTGTTCCGCAAACTACAGCATTCTCCCTGGAAGTAAAGCTGATTTTTCCCTTTTGCTTCCCGATATTCAATATGAGGGTTGTCAGATCGACATAGGGAATATCTTCCTTAATAAGTTTTTCCAGGGTTTCATCAGAAGTATAGTACATAAATCCACCTCCTGTTTGTGTAATAGAGCTTTATTACCCACTATTGACAATGTATAACACGCCTCACGCCGGCTATTTTGCCACTTTTCTTTGTCGTCGTCCTTGCCTTGCGTCAGCAAGGCTGCGTCCATCCTCCTCGAAAATTGGCAAAATATCTCGGTGCGGGGTCTGTGATTTTTGAGTGAGGTAATTTGGCTTGCGGTAAGGCAAACGGCGTGCAGTAAGGCTTTTGTGCCTTGCAAGCGACTTTAACGCAGCCGCAGGGCAAATTGACCACTCAAAAACGTATTGTACATTGTCAATAGAGGGTATTGTTTCACAACTAAAGAATACAGCTTTTGTCCCGGGAAGAATACTGTTCATACTTCAAGTTTATGTCCAAAATTAAGGTCACCTTATTGAGTTATCCGTTTAATTTTGTTATAATCGACTAAATTATTTTCTTGCAAAGGATTGATTGATATGGCCATTCCTGCCA
>JAEVZU010000162.1 GCA_023392075.1 Bacillota bacterium
ATCCATTTGATCGGGAATTAAATTCGGACATTCTTACCCCTCTATAGACAATGTACAATACGTTTTTAAGTGGTTAATTTGCCCTGCGGCTGCGTTGAAGCCGCTTGCAAGGCACAAAGCCTTACTGCACGCATTTGCCTTGCCGCAAGCCAGGGACGTCGACAAAGAAAATTGGCAAAATAGCCGGCGTGAGGCGTGTTATACATTGTCAATAGAGGGTATTGTCTCGTTATAAAATATATACTTAAGAAGATAAGAATATAACCAGAAGTTATTCAAAGTTTATTTGTATCTAATTTGTAAAATCTATGTTTCAAAGCTATATTCATCTGAATTGTAAGTTATAATAAAAAACAGGAGGGTAACTATGAATCAAAAGAAAATACTAATAATTGAAGACGAAGAATCCATATCGGATTTAATGTCATATTACCTTGAAAAAGAGGGATTTGCCGTTAAGGCAGCCGATAACGGTCAAAAGGGAATTGTAATTACTGAGACTTTCTTACCGGACCTGATACTGCTGGATTTGATGCTTCCTGACATGAACGGATTTGAGGTGTGTAAAAAAATATCCGGGGAGTATACAATCCCCATAATAATGATAACTGCGAAATCGGATACAATAGATAAAATACTTGGAATGGAATTAGGGGCAGATGATTACATTACAAAACCCTTTGATATAAGGGAGGTTATAGTTAGAATAAAGTCAATATTCAGAAGGATTGATCTCACTTCTGAAGCGGCAGAAAATAATGATTCCAATCTGATAAAGCTGGACAAGGGTGTGGAAATATTCAAGGAAAGGCACGAAGTATTAAAGAACAATCATAAGATTGATTTTACAAACAAGGAATATGAGCTGTTACTATTCCTTACAAAACACAAAGGAAAAGTAATATCAAGGAATGAACTTCTGGACAAGGTTTGGGGGTACGACTTCGTCGGTGACAGCAGGACAGTGGATATACATGTTCAGAGAATAAGAAAAAAATTGGATGAAAACAAAAACTCATCACGTATAGAGACTGTCTTTGGTGTTGGGTATAAACTCATAGGATAGGAAACAAGTATGAAGTACTCGATACAACTAAAGATACTGATCTCATTTTCCATAATAATATATCTGGGACTTTCTGCTCTTCTTTTTGTTTCATATAAACTTACGGAACAAAATGATAGTAATATAATTTACCATGATATGATTTCTGCAAAGAAAAATATGGACCAATATCTTAGGCAGTATTTCCTGCTCAACAATATTGAATTTTCCGAAACAGCCCTAATGTCTGAAGCTGCCGATATTTCAAAACAGCTTAGTTCTGCTACTGAAAACAGGATTGATATATATAACCTGAAAGGCAGCAGGATGTCCAATAATCCTGAAGAACAGGGGAGTTCAGCAGATAATCGTGACCTGATAAACGCCATAAACGGCAAAATCAGCTATGCTGCCTATATTAACGGCAGCAATGCAAAGGTAAGCTTGTCGTACCCTATTCAGGTAAATGACAGTTATATAGGAATTCTGAGATATACAAAAGACTATACACAGCTTTTTAATAACAGTAAAAGGTTCAGAACTGTCATAAATGTATTTGCCACCTGTATTTTCAGTATAGTTTTTGTAGTTTCAATAATACTCTCAAGACAGATAACAAAACCTATAAAAAAGCTCACCGAAACCTCCGAGAAGGTTGCTGACGGTAATTTTGACATACAGATGGAAGTAAATACCGATGACGAAATTGGCGATCTGTCAAACAGGTTTCAAATGATGGTCGGGAGGATTAAGGAGCAGATAGAAATAATTAAGGAAGACAGAGATATTTTAAAGAAATCGCAAGCACAGAACAAGGTGTTTTTTGATAATGTCACTCATGAGCTGAAAACTCCTATCACCGTCATCATGGGTTATGCTCAGGCACTTAAGGAAAACAGGTTCAGTGATGAAAAATTATTTGATAAGTCTGTCACCTATATATTGAATGAGAGTATAAGATTGAATAACATGGTTGTTGAGCTTCTGGAACTCTCAAAAACATCTTCTGCTGATTTTACCTATTATTTTGAGAATATGGAAGTTGGAAGGCTTGTTGCGCAGACCTGCGAAGAAATGAAGATAAAGGGGAAAAAATATAATATTGATATATACTGCGACATTGAAGATAGCCTTTACATTAATTGTGATAAAGACAGAATAAAGGAAGTACTTATAAATCTGCTGGACAATTCTATGAAATATGGATATGTCAATTCTCTGATAGAAGTAAGGGCATATAAGGAGAATAATTGTGTATTTATCTCCGTAAAGGATAAGGGAGAGGGTATTGCCGAAGAGAATGTTAAAAAGCTTTTTGATCCCTTCTACAGAGTATCCAAAAAGGCCTCCAGAGATCTTGGCAGTGCAGGACTGGGTTTAACCATAGTAAAAAGCATTGTCGAAAAGCATTGCGGCGACATCGAGATAAAAAGTAAAATTGGAGAAGGCACTGAAGTGATTATAAGTTTTGAGGAAAATAAACATGTCTAGAAATTATGCTTCAAAAAAAATAATTGACTATTTAGTTTTGTTGATTGCTTTAATTATATTCATATCCGGTTTTTATATTCTGGCCTATATATGCCTGAACGGGAATAATTCAGGCCAACCTGTGGTACTGGACAAAGATTTGTTTACCGATTCCAACCTTAAACAAAGGGTTCAGGATTTCCAAATCAGTAATGTTGAGCAAATAAGGATACCGGATGTATATTACAATAAATATGACTATATTGATAACAATACAATAGAGGCATTAGTTTATGATGCAAAAAAAAGATTGGCCGTTCCTGTTATTTTTAATAAACTGACTCAAAAGGTTACTTTTTTAAAAAAAGGCATTAACTATTCTTTTCCTGAACAACGAGGGATACTTTATCCTGAACAGAAATTGTTATCCGGTTTGTATCGTAAATCCGGTTTTAATTATTTTGAATTTCACCAGGATATATCTCCTGACAGGAAAAAAATACTGGAAACTTTTTCAAATATGGACTATACGTTGAGTACAAGTGTATACGATATTTCAAATCAAACGGTAACAGACTCATACCCTGCGGCATTTCCTGTCTGCTGGCTGCCTGACAGCAGCGGATATGTGGGTTTGGATGAATACATGTTTATTCAGGATATAACAACCGGCGAAAAGAAGAACATAATCAAGGCCGACAAATTAACTGCGATTCCCATAATAAACAAATCTGAAAAAAGTGGTTTTGTTCTGGATAACCTGGTTGGGGATATTGATCTTAAGGTTTCAAAAGATGGGAAATACGCCTATGTATTTTCCAGAAACAATGAAAATTCTTCAACTGATTTATTAATAGTGAATATGTATAACGGAGCCTTAGAGAAGTCTGAAGTAAAGTGCAGTATTAAAAATATTGAACCCATAAATACTGAGACGATTTTAATCCAGGGAGATGTAAATGGAGAACCCGGAGTTTTTTTATATAAGTTTCACAGCGATGACTTAATAAATATAATCGGAAATAAGGTATTGAGCATAAATCTATCACCTGATGGAGAAAAAATTGCATATACCATTCAAAACAAAAATGAAGGTAATACGGAAATACATGTTGCCTATATTGATTCAAACAGTATGAGCAACGATGAGGTTTTTTACAGTGATATGAGCTATATATCAACTTTGCGCTGGACCAGGGACAGCAGAAGGATATCCTGTATGGTCAACGGCACAATATATGAATTTTCTTTTAGAAATATGTAGCAAAAAATATACATTCAATTTACATCTGTGTTACAAACATGGTTAATTGCGAAATATCCGGATTTTATAATAAAAGTATGGAATAAAACTTAGCTAAGATAACAACTTATATTCCAAAAAGTAAAAAAGAAAAAGGAGATTAAAAACGATGAAAAAAACAATAATAACTGCTGCAATTATAGCAGTAATGGGAACTTCAATTACCGCGTTTGCAGCTAATAACCTGGCAAATGATTCAATTCCGGCATCACCTGCAGTATCAACAATTTCAGCTCAGCAGGCACAGAATTCAGCAAACGGAACTTCAATCCAGCAAAAGGAAGACAAAACAGTCAACAAAAAAGCAGAAGATAAAGGACCTATAGAATATTACAAAATGACCTATGTCCTTAATGATGAAAAGCATACTACTCAAGTCCAGGAATCATGGCTGAATACCAATACCTATGAATTCAGAGAGGATTATCTAGTTTCAGGAAGGACTGCCGGAAAAAAGGAAACGGCAGGTAAGGTTCCAAATGCTCAAACGGTATACTATACCAGTGCGTATACCTTGGATGGAGGAAAGCATAATGTGGGTATTCAAAGAGATCAAAGCCGTAAAGCTATAGGAGGAAATGAGTATTATGATACTCAGGAAGCAGCAGATCAGCATATTAAAGACATTCAGACCAACAGAAGCTTTGCGGCGCTTGCAGCTTCCTATGCGGACCGTTCGGTATGGAAGGATGAGGGAACTGAAAAGGATGCTGATGGGAATACCTTACAAAAAATATCCTCAGGTACTCTTCAGGATGAGGAAATGCATATGCTTTACCTGAATGACGAGGGGCTTCCCGTTAAATCTGAAGTTTTTGTCAACGGCAAATTGTTTGGAGTAGCTACATCTGAATACAAGCGTATTGAAGACGATGGAAAAATTTTTGATATCAGCGGAGTAGAACTTAGGGAACTTAAGATAATAGACGATAAAGCAGCCAAATAAGATAGAAGGCTTATAAGGATTAAAGCATGGGGATATCCCCAAATAGGAAAATTGTAATACATCAATTGCACATTACAGTGCTCAAGTACAACTTCAATAAATGGGCCATATACTCTGTGGGAAATCCATTTATTCAAATCAGTACTTGAGCACTGTTAAATTTTTACATGTATATAAATTGTTTAAGTTTTGCGGCATTCCCGTTATAAAACTTTCTGTGTCCATCCATAAGTGTCGTCAAGATCACCGCTTTGGATACCTGTAATTGTTTCATATACTTTTGCAGCTACAGGACCGATTTTTCCTCCGTTAACCGTAATGGAGCTGCCGTTCCAGTTGAATTCTCCTATAGGTGATATTACTGCCGCGGTTCCTGTTCCGAAAGCCTCATCCAGCTTACCTGCGGCATGTGCATCGTATAATTCCTGAATGGAAATTTTGCGTTCAGTTACAGGAATTCCCGATTTCTTGAGCAATTCAATAGTTGACATTCTGGTGATTCCGGGAAGTATTGAACCTTCCAGAGCCGGAGTAATAACTTCTCCGTTTATTTTAAAGAATACGTTCATTGTACCAACTTCTTCGATATATTTTTTTTCAATACCATCCAGCCAAAGAACCTGGGTATAGCCGGCATGCTTTGCTTCAACCTGTGCTTTTAAGCTGGAAGCATAGTTGGCAACTGTTTTTGCATAGCCCAGACCACCCTTGACCGCACGTACATAATTGCTTTCAACATAAATTTTTACCGGATTTATACCTTCCTTATAGTAAGCGCCGACAGGAGAGAGAATTATAATGAATTTATACGTGTCTGACGGTCTGACTCCAAGGTAGGGATCTGTGGCTATTATAAAAGGTCGTATATAGAGCGAAGTTCCCGGAGCATCAGGTATCCAGTCCGCATCAACCCTGACAAGTTCTTTAATGGCTTGTACACCAAAATCCACATCAATTCTGGGGATAACAAGGCGGTCATTGGAGCTGTTTACTCTTTCCATATTTTTTTCAGGCCTGAATAACAATATTTCACCATTTTTTGTTTTATAGGCTTTTAATCCTTCAAAAATAGCTTGGCCATAATGCAGCACCATACAGCTGGGATCCAGTTCCAGAGGGGCGTAAGGAACTATTCTGGGATCATGCCAGCCTTTACCCTCTGTATAATCCATGATAAACATATGATCTGTAAAATATTGTCCAAAGCCCAAATTGTTTTTATCAGGTTGCTGTTTTGGATTTGATGTTTTTGTAATAGAAATATTCATTATCTATAATACTCCCTTCAAAGTATTTATTTTAAAAATTGATTGTAGTAAGGAACAAGTTAAAATATTATTCCAAAGAAAGATGCAATCAAATAGAAAAATTACAAGTTTTATTATGCTACTTTTCAAAAAAAAAGTCTATAGAAAAAATTAATTTACCATAATACATTGTTAAAATATAAAAGTCCGGTTCAAATCATGTAAAATATATGTTATAAATTACAAACCTGTGGTATATCATCAGTGGGGAGTTTAATCCCGGGCCGGAGACATGGCCTGTCTGCGACTTGAATCACGTAAGGGTTTATTTTATAATTAATTGCGTAATAAACGCATATACGGGAGGATCAGATGAATAGAGACAATATAAGAAGGATAACAAGAACAGCTGTATTGCTTGCGGTTGTGGTAGTAGTTCAGATAGTTGGAAGAAGCCTGCCCAACAATAATTTTATAGTTGGTCCGCTGGTGAATATGTGTCTGCTGCTGGCAGCAATGACCGCAGGTGTGGCCGGAGGTATTACAATAGCAATTCTTTCTCCGTTTACTTCACTCATTAACAATAATGCACCAATTGCGGCAGCACTGCTGCCATTTGCACCGGTTATAGCTTTGGCTAATATAACTTTTGTGCTTGCATTTTACCTGTTGTATAATAAAAATAAATTTATAGGTCTTGGAGTTGGCGCGGTACTGAAATTTGGAGTACTATTCCTGGGAATAAGAGTATTCCTGAACATTTTCACGTTCACGAAATTTACTCAAAAGCTTTTTGAATTATTCAGCTGGCCTCAGCTTATAACTGCAATTATTGGAGGATTGGTGGCAATTCCTGTCATTCATAGTGTTAGAAAAGCTCTTAAAATCAGTTGACATCGGCTGTATTTTATAAACACATATAAAATTTTTCGGATTATGCCATCCAATTTATTTCAGGCACCTGTAACCCAAAAAACAAGAATGCTGTATAAATAGCTGTGATGCAGAATATATGATTTGCAATTAAACCTCATATGGACAAATATGACCACCCAATTGTCAGCATTTGATTTAAACCATCCAATACTTGAAATTGGATGGTTTATTATTGTGAAAATTGGGTGTTTTAAAATTGAATATAAAATATATAATATAATTGGACGGTACCAATTTGCAAATGGAGGACAAAACCATATGGAAATTACTATTAATAGAGAATCTCAAACCCCGATATATCTGCAAATAAAGAGACAAATTGAAGCGATGATTGACTCGGGAAGGCTTCCGCCAAATTTCATTCTACCGGCCGAGAGAGTACTTGGTGAAAGGCTCAAGATCAACAGGAGTACGGTTATAAAGGCATATATGGAACTCAAGGCAGAAGGTTTGGCTGAAGCCAGGGTGGGAAGCGGAACGGTGGTTTTGGCACCCTTGTCAAAGGATAGTATTCAGGAGAAAATGTATGTTCCGCCTCTGAGATGGAACCAGCTGGAAAGTAAAAGAGTCACCAAATCAAATGAACAGACAATAAATAATATCCTGTCTGTATTTGAGAAGGAAAAGGTGATTTCCTTTGCATCGGGAGTAGCTTCGGAAGACAGTTATGAGATGGAACTGCTGAAAAACATTCAGACCGGGCTCATGGAAAAATACAGGGAAAAAATTTTCATGCCGACACCTGTAGACGGCTGTTCCGAACTTAAGCATACAATAAAGTCCTATCTTCAGCAGAACGGGATCAATGCCGGTTCAAAGCAAATAATGGTTACCTCCGGTTCACAGCAGGCAGTCGAGTTTTTTGCCAGAATGCTGATTGAGCCGGGAGATGTTGTATTGGTTGAGGAACCGACATATATAGGGGCAATTCAGGCTTTCGAAAGCTACGATGCCAGGCTCGTAAGCATACCGATGGATGAAGAGGGTATAAGGTTGGACATACTTGAAACCTGCCTTGTCAAATACAGGCCTAAATTTATTTATACTCAGCCCACCTTCCACAACCCAACCGGAATGACAATGAGTCTGAACAGGAGAAAGGAACTGCTGAAGCTTGCATATTATTACAATATTCCGATATTGGAGGATAACCCATACGGAGAGCTGCATTACGAGGGAGAAAAGCTTCCGGCACTGAAAAGTCTGGACAATAACGATTACGTCATCTATGTCAGTTCATTTTCAAAAACCATTTCCTTCAGTTTGAGAGTAGGCTTTGTAGTTGCTGGTGAAAACATAATAAACAGATTTATTAAGTTCAAACAGATCACAGACATACAGACCAATACGCTTTCCCAATTTTTTGTACATGAATTTGTATCACAGGGTTATCTGAAAACCCATCTTGAAAAAATCAGAAGCAAGTACAGGAAGAAGAGAGATCTTATGATAGCAGAACTTAACAAATGCAATATCGAAGGAATGAGAATTTTTGTTCCAAACGGAGGATATTTTATCTGGCTGGAACTACCCAACAATATCAGCATGAATGAGCTGACCAAGCTGCTGGGTGATAAAGGTGTGATAGTAATGCCAGGTGATGTGTTTTATTCCAAATACAACATAGAAAACAATTTCATAAGGCTGAATTTTTCCTATCCCAAAGAACAGGATATAAAGGACGGAATTGAAAAACTGCTTGAGTGTATAGCCATATGCTCAAACAGCAGTACAAAGGCCGGTCATTCTGTAGAAACAGTGTTAAATCCATATTTGTAATTTACTATAAGCAACTTTGAATTTATGGCCGCTATGCGGCTTAAAACCATAATATGGTGGGAGGTCAATATGTTTGCAAGAAGAACTGAGTTTTTAAAGGCATCGGAGGTAAGGGAATTACTAAAGCTTTCCGATTTGGATGAAATTATTTCCTTCGGAGGCGGGCTGCCGGCTGAAGAATCTTTTCCGGTTGGAGAAATGCGTGAAATATGCAATGAAATATTGGCGGAAAATGGCGTAAAGTCAATGCAATATGCAATATCTGAGGGACATACGGGTCTTAGAAATGTTATTGTCAAGTTGATGGAGGAGAAGGGAGTACATACAAGCCTTGATGACATACTTGTTACGTCCGGCTCACAGCAAGGACTGGATTTGACTGCGAAGGTTTTTTTGGATGAAGGTGATACGGTACTCTGTGAAAGCCCGACATATTTGTCCGCTATTAATGCATTTAAGCCTTTTTATCCCAGGTTTGCCGAAGTTGATATGGATGAGGAGGGTCTTGTTCCTGAAGACCTTGTAAGAAAGATTGAGTCAAACAGCAATATTAAATTTTTATATACTGTACCTGACTATCAGAATCCCACCGGAAGACGCCTGAGTCTGGGGAGAAGAAAAGAAATAGTAGAGATTGCAAACAAATATAAACTTTTTATAATTGAAGATAATCCATATAGCGACCTTTGCTTTGACGGCAGAAAGCTTCCGCCACTAAAGAGTTTTGATACTCTGGGAAGAGTAGTATATCTCAGCACGTTTTCAAAGACGGTTTGTCCTGGCTACAGGATTGGATGGGTGTGTGCTTCTCAGGAAATTATCAATAAATATGTGCTTTTTAAACAGGGAACGGACATTCATACAAACTTCTTTGCACAAATGCAAATTGCACGCTACTATGAAAAATACGATATAAAGGAACATCTCAAAAGCAATATAGAAATTTATAAAAGCAGAAGGGATGCAATGGTTGATACCATCATGGAAACCTTCCCGAAGGAGGCGGAGTATACCAGGCCTGAGGGAGGAATGTTCCTGTGGGTTACCTTGCCTGAGGGCATAAATACCAAAGAACTTTTAATAAAGTCCTTGAAAAGAGGTGTGGCTTTTGTCCAGGGAAGTGCGTTTTTCCCAAATGGCGGGCATGAAAATACAATGAGGTTGAATTTTTCAGGCATTAGAGAGGATAGAATTAAAAAAGGTATCAGTATTCTGGGGGAAATACTAAAGGAAGAAATTGAAACAAGCAGCGGAAAAGCTGGGTTGAAAAGACAATGATAAATAATGACTTTACCATAATAATTATTTAACATTGATACCCGCTTATATCAACTATTGTAAACATGTTAACCTCGGATTCATACCATATATTAAGTAAATTAAAAAAGACGAGGTTAATATTATGATATATCTGGACAATGCCGCTACATCTTTTCCAAAGCCTGAAAATGTATATATTTCCATGGAAAAATGCATTAAAACCTACTGCGCCAATCCTGGAAGAGGGAGCCATACAATGTCAGTACAAAGTTCATTGGCGGTAAATAATACCCGTGAAAAATTGGCTTCATTACTTAAAATAAACGATTCTTTGAACATATGTTTCACAAAAAATGCCACAGAGGCTTTGAATATAGCCATTCTGGGCTGTTTGAGAGAGGGCGACCATGTCATAACTACATGTATGGAGCATAATTCTGTGCTGCGGCCTCTTAAAACCCTGGAAAAATATAATGGTGTAAAGCTGACTATTGTTGATGGTGATGGCGTTGGCAGAATAGATCCGTTTATTATTAAGAGACATATAAACAAGAAAACCAGACTCATAGCATGTACCCTTTCGTCAAATGTAAACGGAATTATTATGCCTGTCCGGGAAATAAGTAAAATAGCAGAGAACAAAGGGCTCTTATTCCTGCTGGATGCATCCCAGGGCCTGGGAAGTATTGATATCGATCTTGGGAGGCTTTACACCAGTATGCTTGCTTTTCCCGGACATAAAGGCCTGCTGGGTCCCCAGGGAACAGGAGGCTTATATATTTCTCCCGGACTAGGACTGAATCCCCTGATGAGCGGAGGAACAGGAAGCAGATCGGAATACCTGCTGCAACCTGATATAATGCCTGACAGATTTGAAAGCGGAACTCTAAATACGCCGGGAATAGTCGGGTTGGGTGCAGGCGTTGAATTCATACTTAAAACAGGTTTATCTGAAATAAAGAAAAAAAAGGATACGCTTATAAAGAGGCTGAATGATGGCCTTTCCCAAAACAGAAGCATTAAGTTGTATAATCCTCAGGACGTCAATGAAAATTCAGGGATTGTTGCGTTTAATGTTAAAGGAGCCGATTCCTCCGAGATAAGTGCTCTTCTGGACAAAAAGTATTCAATAGAATGCAGGTCCGGTATGCACTGTGCTCCTCTTGCACATAAGCATTTTAATACAAACAAGACGGGTATGATAAGATTAAGTGTTGGATATTTTAATACAATGAGTGAAATTGATAATACAATTTTGGCAATTAACCGTATAATATATGATATAGTTAATAAATATTAAGGAAATTGATTGGAATATTAAAAATATTAATAAATCGATTAAATATTTTTAAATTACTTATAGACAAATATATGTTCCGGGTGTATAATTTACCTATATTAATCTTGGAGGTAAAAAAAATGGATGATAAATTAAAAAAAATAATAACTGTTATCGTTATGATCTTTTTATTTATAATTGCATTGAGAATTGTAGGCTGGGTGCTTAGTCTGATTTTACCGGTTGCAATTATTGGTGTGATTGGTTACATTGTTTTCAGACTTATAAACAAAAGCAGTGCCCGGAAATATTAGTGATATTGCATCCTCATATAAATATTTAAGAGAAAACAGCCGTTATTGGAAATCAGTAAGGGCTGTTTTTTTGCAAGATTGTACATAAAAGAGGCTTTTGTACATTAGTTTTTATACCGATAAATAATATAGGAGCCGGTTATTTTCATAATTTATGAGGAGGTGATATTATGGAAATTAACAAGGTATCAAAAGTATATCCGGTATTGAGAATTTTAAAAGGGGACAGCTTGATTAACCCAAAGACTAAAGAAAGGGATCGAAAGGGAAGAAATTTTAAAAAAACCTTATTGCTGAAAAAAAGAGAAAGAGCGGTTGTAGCTCAGAAGGACAAGCAAAATCAAGAACCGCAGTAGAAAATGGTAAATATTTTTGTGATCAATAATAAAACGGTAGCTTTTTGTAAAAATTGTTTATTAAATGTGCAGAAATTTTTCTATATTATCTTTACATTGAAAAATTGATGTGTTATAATAATTGAGCATTATCGGGATGTAGCTCAGTTTGGCTAGAGTGCTTGCTTGGGGTGCAAGAGGTCGCGTGTTCAAGTCACGTCATTCCGACCAACAAAAAAAGATGGGTTTCAAATATTTGAAATCCATCTTTTTTTTATACTTACAATATTTTTTGAGGTATAACCAGTTATTCACTTATAGACTTAAATTTAATATATAAAATATATAAAAAACTGAGGGCAGATAACCATGAAAATTGTCATGTATATCTGCCCTCAGTTTTTATTGTAATTTATTTTCCTTGATCTTTTTAAAGTACTTTTTTGTTTCAACAGCGACAACACCACTGAGAGCTATTAGTGCAACCAGATTTGGAAATGCCATCATTCCGTTAAATATATCTGAAATATTCCAAACAATTTCAATTGTCATAAATGGACCGGCAAATACAGCTAAAATATATAACCAGCGGTAAACCTTAACTGTTTTCATATTACCGTTTGTAAGGTATTCCATACAACGTTCGGCGTAGTAGTTCCAGCCTATGATAGTGGTAAATGCGAAAAAAACCAGGCTTATCATAAGTATAAAGGAACCGAGAGAAGGAGCAAAGTTGAAACCTGACTGGAAAGCATTTTGTGTAACGGCTGCACCTTTCAGACCAATATTCCAGGAACCTGTTGTAATAATACAGAGACCGGTCATAGTGCAGATTACTATTGTGTCGACAAATGTACCTGTCATGGATACAAGACCCTGACGCACCGGTTCATGGGTCTGTGCGGCGGCAGCTGCGATGGGCGCACTTCCCAAACCTGATTCATTTGAAAAGATACCGCGAGCAATACCCTTTTGCATGGCTACAAGCATTGCGCCCAGTGCGCCGCCGCCTATGGCACGCAAACCAAAAGCTCCTTCAAATACTTCAACGATGGCTCCCGGAATAGCTTTAGCATTTGTGATTACAACAATCAATGTAGCTATTACATAAAAAACTGCCATAAATGGTACAATTATTTCCGATACGCTGGCAATTCTCTTTAACCCACCGATTATGACCAAACCTGCACAGAGCGTCACAACGATTGCAGTAATTACTACTGTCCAGGAATAGTCTCTTCCTAAAAGAGAGATGGTCCATTCATTATTTTTGTCAAAATAATTGTGAACAGCATCTGAAATTCCATTAATCTGGACGAAAGTTCCAATACCCATGAGTCCAGCAGCGGCTCCGAAGAAGGAAAAGGCTTTTGCGAGCCATCTCCAGCGCTTGCCCATACCATTTTCTATGTAATAGAAAGGGCCTCCCAATACGTGACCGTCGCTATCAACTGTACGGTATTTTATGGCAAGGAGTCCTTCGGCATATTTTGTAGCCATGCCAAAGAAGGCTGCAATCCACATCCAGAAAAGTGCTCCCGGTCCGCCTGCAACAATTGCGGTAGCAACACCCACAATATTTCCGGTTCCGATTGTGGCCGACAGAGCGGTGCATAAGGCCCCGAAACTTGATACTTCACCTGTTCCGCCTTCTTCATTTTTGACCATGTACTTTAATGCCCTTGGGAGATGTCTTACCTGTAACAGACCGGTACGGACCGTCATTAATATTCCTACCAATAAAACTAGGATTATGAGGGGAAGCCCCCATACAATACCATCAAACCAAGTTACAAAACTATTGATTTGTTCCAACATAATTTTTTGACCAATCCCTTCTTGAATTTTTGAAAATCAAAAAAGCCAAAACATTTTGTTTTGGCCCTCAAAAGAGAAAGACATCAAGCTGAAAAGCTCTGTCCTTTTGCCTGAGAGACCGGAAAAGCAATCTTTTCCTTGCACCTTCGGCGCCCAATAGCTGGGACTCTCCAGAGAGCAGTTTAATAAATAGATAAATTTATTTTACTCAATAAATTTATTAATTATAAAACTCGCAATAAATAATTTAACATAATATACATGACAGGGCAAAAGTTTTTTTTACCAGCGACTAAATTTGGCAATATAACCAAAAAAGAAGCACGGTTTTAGTGTATAATGTCTAAGCCTTGACATTTATTTTGCTATCGGGCAGTAATTGGAATTAGACTTTAAATTTGATGTAATAACATTAAAATAGTATAATTGCAATAGTAATTATACTATTCTAAGTTAAGGAGAAATCTATGTTAAAAAATGCTCTTGCCGTCGGCTGCGGTGGATTCATAGGTTCAATTTCAAGATACCTGCTGTCGGTATTTGTAAATAGATTTAATACGGGTAACTTTCCGGTATCAACATTAATTATTAATATATTGGGTTCATTTTTGATAGGCCTTTTAACTCAGCTTTTTTCCAGTCTCTACCCGGACAATAAGAAATTGCTTCTCTTTTTGACAACAGGTATTTTGGGAGGTTTTACAACTTTCTCAACCTTCAGTCTGGAAACAATAAATCTATACCAAAACGGAAATACGCTTTATGCCGCATTAAATATATTTTTTAGCATAACTTTTTGTGTATCGGGTGCATTTCTGGGAAAAATGCTGGCTAAAATCATTGTCAATATATAAAATTGTCAGTGGCTACAACATTTCCACAGCAGTGCCCAACAGTTTCCCTACCGAGTCGTTGATTACCAGATCAGCGTTGGAATCATAAGGTGTGGGGCTTTTGTTAATTAATATCAGCTTACTTCCGTGGAAGTAATTTATAAGACCGGCGGCCGGATAAACCACCAGTGAAGTACCGCCTATTATCATAACATCGGCCTGCTTTATGGCACTGACGGCGCTGCTTACGACATCATCATCCAGCGTTTCTTCATACAGGACAACATCGGGTTTTATTATACCCCTGCAAACATTACATAGGGGAACGTCTTTCGAGCTGACTATATAATCGAGACCGTAAAACTTATGACATTTCGTGCAATAATTGCGGTGGATGGAGCCGTGCAGTTCATAAACCTTTTTACTTCCTGCAAGCTGGTGGAGTCCGTCGATATTTTGAGTAACGACGGCTTTAAGTTTTCCTTTTTCCTCAAGAACTGCAAGTGCCTTGTGTCCCGGGTTGGGTAACGCATTTTTAAATATCATTTTTTCTTTATAGTACTTGAAAAACTCAGCTGTGTGAGATTCAAAAAAGCTATGGGAAAGCATTGTTTCAGGAGGATATTCAACCCCCTGGGTTGTCTTGTAAAGACCATTCTCCGAACGGAAATCGGAAATTCCCGATTCGGTGCTCATACCTGCACCTCCGAAAAAGACAATATTATTACTGCCTTTTAAAATTTCAGATAATTGTTTTACCTCCACAAAATCATCTCCGTCAGTTTTTAAATTTACTTAAATTTTCCTGTAATATAATAATTATTTCACACTTTAAGAGAAATAGCATCATTCGATGACAAAAATCTTTCAATTTTCACAAAATGCGAACAAATGTTCTTGAAATGGTTATTCTGATGATATATAATAGTAATAGCTGTAATAGCTGGCAGAATTTATCCAACGAGAAATGAGAGAACTTATAAAAATGTTTAGTGATTTATATATTAGCGGACTAAGATTGCAAAAGAATGCCGATTGTCAGGATTCATATGTTCTGGAGCTTCCAAGTTTAAAGAATGTTGAACAGCTGTCCTTCAGCAAAAAAGTCACCTTTTTTGTCGGCGAAAACGGTTCCGGAAAGTCAACTCTTCTTGAAGCTATTGCAATTAATATGGGTTTTAATGCTGAAGGAGGGACTATGAATTTTAATTTTGCATCCCAGGAAACCCATTCGGCTCTTTATAAAAATATGACTTTGATTAAAGGGGTTAAACGGCCCAGAGATGGATTTTTTCTCAGAGCCGAGAGCTTTTATAACGTTGCAACAGAAATTGACAGACTGGATAAAACAGGATTAATCCCATTTTTACATGTATATGGAGGCAA
The DNA here is from genome assembly GCA_023392075.1 of Bacillota bacterium. GTDB lineage: Bacteria > Bacillota > Clostridia > Acetivibrionales > DSM-1351 > Ruminiclostridium. The sequence continues at coordinate 15,952 of JAEVZU010000162.1, forward strand.
ATCCCTTCATAATCAATCTCATGGGGAAAGCTTCATGGCACTTGTTCAAAACAGGTTTAAGGGAAAAGGCCTCTACATTCTGGATGAGCCCGAAGCTGCCTTGTCCCCCACAAGACAGCTGTCTTTACTTGTTCATATAAATGAATTGGTAAAGAATAACTCACAATTTATAATTGCCACGCATTCACCTATATTGCTGGCATACCCGGACTCCGATATTTTAATGCTGGATGACAGAGGAATAACAAAAACTCTTTATAAAGATACAGAACATTACAGCATAACGAAGCAATTTTTAAATAATCCTGAGAAAATGCTGGAATATTTATTTAATGAAATATAAAACATAATAAGTGACTATGAAAAATATTTCCATTGATTATTCTGCGGGAAGATGGGGGCTAAAATGCCTCAAGTCTTCTTTGTTTTCTTAATTCACACCGCTTTTTGCCTGCTTCCCATTCAAGTTTTTCTTCTTCTGTTTCCAGAGTCAGGCCGGGGACCGTGACAGGATGGTCGTTATCATCAAGTGCCACAAGGACAAGGTAGGCACGGTTTATCATATAACGCATTCCATCAAGTTTTTCAACATAAGTTGATACCCGTACCTCCATGGAGGTGTTACCCACATAAGTTATCTGTCCTACAAGGAAGATTGTGCTGTTGACATAAGCTGCTGCCTTGAACTGCAGATTATCAATGGAAGCCGTAGTTACATTACAGCCGGAATGCCTCCTGGCTACTACTGCCGCAACTACATCGATCCATTCCATAAGTCTGCCTCCGAAAAGCCGGTTAAAGCCATTAATATGCTCGGGCATCAGTATTTGTATTTGTTCCGTTTTGGAATCAGAAACCCGTTTATATATTTTTTTCTCCATCATATTAACCTCCTAAGCCATTTATGGCTTTGCGCCGCATAGCGGCCACAAAACTGTAATGAAAACCTATACCCTTTATCGTATTGCGGACTGATAACAAAGCTATTTTATATATAAGCATATACTAATTGCTTGTAAATTTATACCCGGTTTCAATCAAAATAATCTGGTTGTTATGCATAGCAGGCAAAAAAATATTTTTCGGCCTGTTGGACATTTGACTAACTGAGCATAATTATCTATAATATTTTAAATCATAATGTAACATATATTAATATTATGCTTATTAATATAGAGAGAATAATAAAAACAGATGGAGTTCAAATTGAAATTAACAAGATATATCTTAACAATTGTGTTTCCGCTGCTAGTATTTTTATTTTTGGCTGTCAATGTTCTGAACGATAACATTCAGACCTTTGATGCCAATGTATATTCAATTGTTTCCAAAATTATATCCGAAAGAATGACATTTTTTATGAAATTCATTTCTTTTCTGGCTTCAGGGCAGTTTTTGGGTATAATTTGCATACTTGTATTCCTGAGTATTTTTTCTAAGAAGCAGAAGTATACATTCTATGCGGCAATGGTAATTATAAATATTTCTTTGAGTTCAATAATGAATATCGGATTAAAATGGTTAGTCAACAGAAACAGGCCGGATATTTTAAAACTTGTTGAGGTAACAGGGCTTAGTTTTCCAAGCGGACACTCAATGGCAGCAATTAGCTTTTATGGATTTTTATTTTATCTGTGCAGCAAATTCTATAAAGGTAAATATAAAAACCTGATTATTTCATTCCTTGTTATATTGATTGCTCTTATTGGATTCAGCCGTGTTTATCTGGGTGTTCATTATTCAAGTGATGTTTTGGGAGGCTTTTCATTTGGCTTGTTTTGGATTGGAGTGTTTACATTAGTAATAGAAAAAGTACAGGAAAAACATGTATGAATAACCCGTAAATAAAAAAATATGCGGTGGAGAGAATAAGGTAAAATACTATTTTGAGGTGATAGCATGAAGCGTATTTTACCTTGTTTATTATGTGTCAGCTTGTTATTTAACGGTTTTTTTGCAGTTCATAAAGTTAATGAAAGCAGACAGGTTATGCAGCAAAATAAAGATTTGCTTACACAAACGGATGGAAATCAAATTCAGGTTATAGCAAAGAGACCATACATCAGAAGGGGTGAAGTAGGGGTTTTAGCCTTGAGGTGCACTCCCAGCAACAATTGCAGAATTATATGCAATTATAAAATAAGAGGCCAGGATTATACAACCACACGAAATATAGTTGCCGGAAATGACGGAAGTGTGCTCTGTACCTGGAAAGTCGACAAAGATACCGATACAGGTACTTACCAGATTGAAATAGTCAGCGGAGGAAGCCGGCTTGTTACCAATTATGTAGTTCGATAATGAAAAACTCCTATAAAGAACATGCCTGAAATCGCAGCAAAAACACTTGTGATAAGCTGTGTACAGATTTCAGGCATGTTCTTTATGAGTAATACATCTATTTAAGGTAGTTAGGGAGCACTATTTTAATATTTTCTCATTTATTTATTTAGATTGTTTTAATTTTTAGTCAGTCCCTTTTACTCCTGAAAGCAGTATGTTAGAATAAGTGTACCATTTACTTCGGAAGATTGTATTTATACCCGTTAAGGTACAATAATTAATATTCAGGGAAGAAGGAAAGCAGAGAATGAAATATATAGATCTGTCACAACCCATACATACAGGTATGCCGGTATATCCCGGAGATCGTGCTGTTATACTTAAGCATGATAAGCTTTACAGCAAGGACCACTACAATAACCATAACCTTGAGGCTGGAATGCATGCAGGAACCCATATTGACGGAAGAATGCATCTGCTTGATGTTGACGAGTATATTGGAAATATGCCGCCGGAGTATTTTTGCGGCAGGGGAGGTATAATACATTCTGAAAATGAGAGTATTATTTCAATGAAGCCTGGTTATCCGGAATTAATAAAGGGAAAAAATATAATTCTGTTTCATACCGGGATGGACAAGTATTATGGCAGTGAAAAATATTATAATGATCATCCGGTTCTGGACATGTCCATTTGTAAATGTCTTGCAGACAACAACATTAGGCTGATTGGGGTTGATATGCCATCTCCCGACAGACTGCCCTTTGAGATTCATAAATTCTTGCTGCAGAACAATATTTTGATAATGGAAAATCTTACAAATCTTGATATGATATCTGAAACCGATCTATTTGAAATATTTGCATTTCCATTGAGAATCAATGCCGATTCCAGTATGGTCAGAGCAATTGCAAGACTCGAACAGTAGTACTTCCATACCTATTTCAATAAATGGATTGCACACAAGGGTCAAATTAAAAATAATTTTATTTAATTTCAGGCATAAAAAGTGGGGGAAAACAAAATATTAAACTTGGATTCAATTACTTGGAATATTACGGCGGAGATGCGGATTTTTATGAAAAGAAATATTTATATGCTTTGTTTTGTTTTAATAACCCTGCTGTTTTTGAACGGCTGCGGGAACAAGAAAGGAAATCAGGCAGCAAATTCTACTGTTCAGGTTCCAGCCGGCTCAACCGCGCCGGAAGCTATACCCACTCCTTCCGGCGTAAAGCTTAAGCTGCAGGATTATTTTCCGATGCTGAAAGATACGCTGTATTCATACGAAGGCACTGGCAATGAATATGCCTCCTATTATCTGTACAACGACTATTTGAATGATAACAAAGTTCAGCAGAGAATAAACAATGGAGGTACCGAAGCTATCAGAGTAATTGAGCTGAAAGACGGCAAGCTGATCAGGGTTTTTTACAGAGGAGAGGCATATTACAAAGAGAATTTTCTGAATGCCGTAGAAGGAGATCCCGAGGTGCTATTAATGGAACCTCTGGTTGTAGGCAATTTCTGGACTTTAAAGGGTTCCGTCAAAAGAACTATAACAAATACGGAGGCTGAAGTAACCACACCAACAGGAAGTTATAAGGCAATAGAAGTGACAACTGATACTCCCCAGGGCAAAACTTTAGACTATTATTCAAAAAATGTTGGACTCGTAAAGTCAGTTTTTAAGTCGGGTGAGCTGGAGGTAATTTCAACCCTGAAAAAAATTGAGAGTAACATTTCTCATAATTCAACAGTAAACTTTTACTACCCGGTAAAAGGATCTGAAAAATTACATTATGCAAGTAAGAAAATTGCCTTTAAAACTAATGATATAACAAAAAAATTACTTGAGGAAGCATATAAAAGTATTGCTGAGACTATGCTTGGAGAGCCTGCTTCCGGTAATATAAAAATAAACAGCCTGTATTTTAATAAAGATAAAATTGTTTATCTTGACCTGAATTCAGCATTTGTTACCGAAATAAACAAGCAAAAGGCATATGAAAAAGCAATACTTCAGAGCGTTGCAAATACCTTCGGAGGCTATTACAATGCAGAAAACGTTATTTTGACCATTGATAACAGGAATTACAAGTCAGACAATACATCAATGAAAAAAGATGAGGCTTTAAAAGTCAGGCTGGAAGGGTGCATCCGAGATGAAATAAAATAATATGTGTGAGTCAAAGGCCAAAACAAAAAATAAAAATAAGTGTTGACAATACCATACTAAGCTCTTATAATATAAAAGTGTTCGGGAAACACCAATGCCTGAAACGCTTGAAAATGCGCCATTAGCTCAGTTGGTAGAGCACCTGACTCTTAATCAGGGTGTCCCCGGTTCGAACCCGTGATGGCGCACCAAAAGACTTCTACAAAAGTAGAAGTTTTTTTATTGTATAAGAAAGCATAAATAATATTTGTTGTATTTGTTATGTTCACGAGCTGCATCAAAAATCCGGAAAATATGACGGTATAAGGTAATGCCATATGCTGTTAAATAATGTAACACATGTTGAGAAGTAATATATTTATGAAAATATTAACAAAATTAATAAACTCCTATTGTGAGTGAGGAACATATTGGTTAAAATAGTTCTATAAAGTTACATAAAGATTACAAAAAAGTTACACAAAGGTTTTACCTGGTATGAATAATTAAAATCACTTGATAAACAAAAAAATCCTATGGATGAAAAATAGGTGGAATAATGCCGAATTTTAAACATAATGCCGTACAAATGGATGAAATAATTAATAAGACCATTAAGGCTCTTGATTCGGGTAAAATGGAGATAATCGAGATAGCCGAAAACTCAAGAAAAGAATGCTCGCGGTTGAAAGAAGAACTTGAAAGCCTGAAGATGCAGGTGGTCGGCAGCATTAACGAAATTGAAAATCTCGAATATGCATTAAAGACAAGTAAAAAAAAGTTGTCCGACGTAAACAGGGATTTTAAGAAATACAGCCAGGAAGAACTGGCCAAGGCCTATCAATCAGCAGATGATTTGAGAGTCAAGCTTGCTGTGAAACGCGAACAGGAAAGCTTTTTGATAAAAAGACGTAATGATCTTGAAATCAGGATCAGGGATTCTTTGAAGACCCTTGAAAGAGCTGATAATCTCATTGGACATGTGGGTATAGCACTGGAGTATCTGAGCAGTGATTTAAAGGGTGTGGGAGAGCAGCTTGATAATCTGCAGCAGAAGCAATTTCTCGGACTGAGAATAATTGAAGCTCAGGAGGAGGAAAGAAAGCGTGTTGCCAGAGAAATCCATGACGGACCTGCACAGTCCATATCAAATGCTGTAATAAAAGCAGAGATATGTGAGAGGTTATTGGAGAAAAATATTACAGAGGCCAAAACTGAACTGCAAAACTTGAAAAAGGTTATGAGAGACAGTTTGCAAGAGGTTCGGAAAATTATCTACAACCTGAGACCTATGGCACTTGATGATCTGGGGCTATTGCCAACTTTAGAAAGATATGTTATTTCTTTTAAGGAGACAACTGGAATAAATGTAACATTCAAGTGCAGAGGTATAGATGAAGAAATAAAACCGGTTATCTCGCTTACAGTTTTCAGAATAGTTCAGGAAGCACTGAATAACGTGCTTAAACACTCAAAATCCATGACAGCATGCGTTGCTTTGGAAAAAATCGATAAAAAGCTTAGTATCATTATATTTGACAACGGAGTGGGCTTTGATACAAAAACCATACGTATGACTAACTCGGACTTGTCCGGAGGTTTTGGTCTTTTTAGTATGAAGGAAAGAGTCGCCCTGCTTGAAGGAGAATTTAACGTAGTGTCCGAGGAACAGAAAGGTACAAGAATAAACATACAAATACCACTCATTGATGAAGGGGAGGCACTCGTAAATGGATAAGATTAAAGTAATGATTGCAGATGACCATGCCATGGTGAGGCAGGGATTAAAAACAATTCTTGAGCTGGAGGAGGATATATGTGTTGTAGCCCAGGCTTCTAACGGCGGTGAGGCAGTGGATCTTGCAAAATCGCTTAAGCCCGATATTATTTTAATGGACATAAACATGCCAGTATTAAACGGGCTGCAGGCCATTAAAATGTTAAAGGAAGGAAATGACCGTTTTAAAATAATAGTATTAACTCTGCATCAGGATAGAGAGTATTTATTTAAAACACTGCAGATGGGCTGTGAGGGATACGTATTAAAAGATGCCGAGTCATCCGTATTGATTGAGGCAATAAGAAGTGTATACCGTGATCAGACCTTTATCCAGCCCAACATGACCAGCGAATTGGTCAAGGAATTTAACAGGGTAACATTATATGAGCATGACAGATCTTTGACAAACAATCTGACTACAAGAGAAATTGAGGTTTTAAAGCTTATTGCAGAAGGCATGATAAATAAGGAAATTGCAAAAAATCTTTACATAAGTGAAAAGACTGTCAAGAATCATATATCTAACATATTTAAAAAGCTTGATGTGAATGACAGGACTCAAGCTGCCATTTATGCATTCAAACATAATATTAAGGCCTGATTTAATATTTCCGGTTATGATTTTATTAAATTAAAGCATTAATAAATGTATTGACATTGGTACAATTTACATAGTATTATATTAATAATTTCGAATAAAAAACTGCTGAGAACGGGAATAGTAGGCTGCTAGAAATCCAAAGAGAGCTGTCGTACGGTGAAAGATAGCGATTTTGAAAGGTTGAAGCTCGCCCGGGAGCATTCCGGTTGAATAATAAGGCCGGAACGGTTTTCACCGTTATATGATTAAAGAGAGAATTCAATAAACCAATTGCCTGATTGGTTGAATTAATTTGAGTGGTACCGCGGAACATGCTTTTCGTCTCATTTCTGAGATGAAAAGCTTTTTTATTGTTTTATTTATCTTATTTAGACATTTATTATTTTTGGAGGTGCTTATATGGAAAAACTTATTGAAATAACAGTTGGCGGAATGCTTGAGGAAATGACGAGAAAATACCCCGACCACGAGTGCGTTTTATACTCTGACCGTCCGTTTAGAAAAACATACTCGGAATTCAATTCCATATGCAACAGTGTTGCAAAAAGCTTTATGAAAATGGGTATAAAAAAGGGTGACCACGTTGCCATGTGGGCGACAAATGTTCCGGAATGGCTTATTACGCTTTTTGCTACGGCTAAAATCGGTGCCGTACTTGTTACAGTGAATACAAATTACAAAATCTTCGAGCTGGAATACCTGCTCAAGCAGTCGGACAGCAATACCCTGGTTTTAATCGATGGTTTTAAGGATTCCAATTATATTCAGATATTAAATGAACTATGTCCTGAAATAAAGGACTCAAAACCAGGCCAACTCAATATTGAGAAGTTTCCTTTCCTGAAAAATGTTATCAGCGTAAGTGAAAACAAATATCCGGGAATGTTCGGGTGGTCTGATATGATGAACATGGGCAGCGACATTTCCGATGATGAGCTTTATGCCATAAGCAGCTCCCTCAACTGTCAGGACGTAATCAATATGCAGTACACCTCTGGAACCACAGGCTTCCCGAAAGGTGTCATGCTGACACATTTCAATATAATAAATAACGGAAAGTGTATTGGAGACTGTATGCACTTTACCCACGAAGACAGATTGTGCATTCCGGTTCCGTTCTTCCACTGCTTTGGTCTTGTCCTTGCGGTAATGGCCTGCGTTACCCACGGAACAACAATGATACCCCTAGAATACTATCAGCCCTTAAAGGTTATGCAGACAATACAGAAGGAAAAATGTACCGCTGTGTACGGTGTACCTACTATGTTCATCGGTATTCTCGAACACCCTGAATTTAATAATTATGACTACTCATCACTGAGAACAGGTATCATGTCCGGTTCGCCATGTCCTGTAAAATATATGGAGCTGGTTGTGGACAAAATGAATATGAAGGATATTACCATTCCTTACGGGCAGACCGAAGCTTCGCCTGTTTGCACCCAGACCAGAATTGGTGACAGTCTGGAGCGCAGAGTTGCCACGGTAGGCCGTTCACTTCCATTTATTGAGTGCAAGATAGTGGACCCCGAAACAGGCAGGGATCTGCCGGACGGAGTACCGGGAGAGTTCGTTGCAAGAGGTTATAACGTTATGAAGGGATATTACAAAATGCCGGAAGCTACGGCACAAGCCATTGACGCAGACGGCTGGCTTCATACAGGTGACCTTGCCGTAAGGGATGAGCATGGTTATTACAAAATTACCGGAAGAATCAAGGACATGATAATAAGAGGCGGGGAAAATATTTATCCAAAGGAAATTGAGGAATTTTTGTACACGCTGCCTGAAATAAAGGATGTTCAGGTAATAGGTGTTCCATCCAAGGCATACGGAGAAGAAATAATGGCCTGTGTTATTTTGAAGGAAGGCTGTACTATAACAGAGGATGGTGTAAAGAGTGCAGTGAGGTCACATATGGCAAGACACAAGACCCCGAAATATGTCAGTTTTGTTGACAGTTTCCCCATGACTGCAAGCGGTAAGATACAGAAGTATAAAATGCGTGAAAATGCCATAGTACAGCTGGGCCTGCAGGATGAAGCCAATATTGAAACAGCTTGATGATCTATATTGGAAATTGATTTCAAGACAATTTTATCTTAACAATCAGGTCACCTTGCCTTTACATTAAACTGATACACTATTATAATTTAATAATAAGCTTATGATTGCCAGTCTAAAAAACTGGCAATTTGTTTAGCATATAGAAATTGCGATTATGGAGGGACAATGTCTTTTAGAGATGATATAAAACAAAAAGTTTTGGTATTTGACGGTTCCATGGGCAGGATGCTTTTTGAAAACGGGCTTGGTGTCGGAACCTGTCCCGAGGAGTGGAATTTGACGCACCCCGGGATAATGAGGGAAATATACAAAGGGTATGTGGATGCAGGTTCGGATATTATCCAGACAAATACCTTCCAGTCCCATAGTATTAAATTGGAGGAATACGGACTTAAGGATAAGCACTATGAGATAAATTATCAGGCTGCCAAAATTGCGAAGGAGGTTGCCGGGGGAAAGTGTTATGTTGCCGCATCTATCGGCCCTCTGGGGAAATTATTGGAGCCGTTCGGTGATCTGACTTTTGAAAAGGCATATGACACCTTTAAAGATCAGATTATTGCTGTTGCCGACGGCGGGGCGGATATTATCAGTCTTGAAACCTTTACGGATATAAGCGAATTAAGAATTGCACTGCTTGCAGCAAAGGAAAATTGTAGTCTTCCTGTCATATGTTCCGTTTCCTATGAACAGAACGGAAGAACTCTAATGGGTACAGAGCCCGGAATATGTGCCGCAATACTGCATTCCATGGGAGCCGATTTGATCGGAACGAACTGTTCCTTCGGACCTGAGTATATGATCAGGATAGCGGAAAGTTATGGGAAAATAGGACTCCCCTTTAGTGTAAAGCCAAACGCCGGGTTGCCGGAAATTGTTGATGGCAAGCAGGTATTCAAGGAAACACCGGAAGGCTTTGCCGGGTTTGTGCCAGGGTTTTTGGAAAACGGTGCAAGACTTCTGGGCGGGTGCTGCGGTACCACTCCTCAGTATATAGCCGAGGTTGTAAAACTGGTCAGGGCCGCTGATGCTGAAAATAAAGACTATGCAAACATAAAGCCTGATGTTGACTATATCACCTCGGCTTCACAAAAGACAGCTTTTGCATCGATTGGTACCGCCGGGCTGGGGAGGATTGATGCAAGTAGAGATACGGCATTAAGGGATTCTTTGAAGGATGGGGATATTGGAGCTGTTACAGATGCTGCCATGGATCTGCTGGATGAAGAGAGTAATATTATAATAATAGACGCAGACCTGGAGGATTCAGAAGATTCTCTGCTTTTGGCAAAAGTCGTCAAGGAAGCTCAAACGTATCTGAAGCAGCCTTTTGTTTTAAAATCCAATAGTATAAAAGCACTTGACGCCGCATTGAGGGTTTATAAGGGAAGAGCGGGATATATATCACAGGCGCCCGAAGCGGCTGAAATGTTCGGAAAATATGGTGCTGTTGATTGCGGAGGCTTTTTGATTAATGAAAAATAGTTTGATAACATCACTTGTAGGGTACCTGATTGAAAAGGAATATTTCAATTTGATAAGCCCGGAAACAGAGGAATTGGATTTCAGCAGTGGTACTACAAGCCTTATAAAGGACTTTCACGGTACTTCGGTTTTGCTGGAAATTATTGATGCAGACAGGATGGACAGCCTGCAAATAGCCATGTCCATGGAGCATGGAACTGCTCTTATCAATAATATCAACGGCCGGAATGCTACCATGTTCAAGCTGTTCCTATTTGAAAATCAACCGGATACTGAAAAGCTTGACATAATATCAAAGGGGCAGGCAGATATAACTTCAGAAAGGAAGTTCTTAAAGGCATTTTCGGTAAATGCCTCAGAAGGTACTGTTCAGAAGCATTTTAAAGTACCGGCCTTTGATGCGAATATTGTCAGGACGGTAAAAGGATTTTTTTCAAAAAAGCTTGATAAAAACGGAGTGACAGTTGAAGATATTCAAAAGCTTATTGAAAACAGGAAAAAAGATTTTGAGATACAGTTAAAGGTAAAAAAACCCTGGCTGACCTATGGGATAATAGTCATAAATATTGTTGTATGGCTTATAATCAAACTTATATCCATAAGGAGCGGACAATCCTATTCCGATCTTCTGGTTCCTTTTGGAGCAAAAATCAATTCGTATATATTGCAGGGACAGTATTGGAGGTTTTTTACACCCATGTTTTTACACGCCGATGAAATCCATCTGGCTGTAAATTGCTACTCGTTGTTTATTGTCGGTTCACAGGTTGAGAAGCTTTTCGGACGGGGACGCTTTGCATTTATATACCTGTTTTCGGGTATACTCGGCAATATTGTGAGTCTTGCCTTTTCGATAAATGTTGCTGTAGGAGCATCCGGAGCCATATTTGGCTTGATGGGTGCAATGCTGTTTTTTGCCTTAAAGCGCCCGTCACTTTTAAAAAGCAGCTTTGGGGCAAACCTGATCACTACTGTGGTCATAAACCTTGCCTATGGTTTTATGAACAGCCGGATAGATAATAATGCTCATTTGGGTGGGTTTGCAGGCGGTTTTTTGACTACCGGCATAGTATATAATTCAAAGGAAGAAACCTTCAGGGACAGGCTTGTTAAAGTTGTGTCTCTTATAATGGCTGTGATTGTCACAATAGCAGCTACGCTGTACGGGTTTAACAATCAGAACAGCAAAATCGTTCCAATACTGACAGAAATGCAGACTTTCGAGACACAGGAAAATTGGGCTCAGGCTGAAAAGCTGGGAGAGGATATAATGGATTTAAGCCCCTCCAGCAAAAATATCCGTACAAGTGTGCTTTGGAGCATAACAAGAGCTGAAATAAATCAGCAAAAGTATCAGGAGGGAATGCCGCATGCAGAGCAGCTTGTGAAAATAAGCCCTGTTGACGGTCACTTCCTGCTGGGATTTATATATTTCAATACCGCTCAATATGACGCTGCCCGGGAACACCTTCAGAAGGCCAAGGAACTGGAGTCTCCATACATTGATACAATTAACCAGATGTTATCAAATATTGAATCATTGCAGAAGTAAAGTGGTTATCTCTAATCTCGGATATGACACACCGGGTTAGGGATAACCTTTTGTAATTCGGCCATTTTAAACTATTATTTTTTGGGATGGGTCACAGTACCGATAAATAACGGAAGCTGTGTTTCGTTTTCTATAATAGTGAACAGGAACGGTCTGTCGAAGACAATACTTTTCGGTTCCTGCATAGCTGCTCCGCATGCCATTTCAACCTTGGTTGCCGCACCTGCTTTTGTTCCTTTTTCATCAAACTGAATAAAGGATTTATGAAGTACATCAGCTATATAAATATTTTCTTCCATAGCAGATGCCATGTTTGTAAAATTTGCCCTGGAAGGGATGAAGCTGTCGGTTAACCCCATAGCTTTTAACGGTTCCACCATGCTTATGCTGTACTCATATTTAAATTTTGGTACAGAAATCCGTGCGTATTCCTCACGATAGCTGTTTATAAATTCTGAGAAGCTCTTATCATCCAGCGCATTGACATATTCATCCAGAGAAATATTTTCTTTTGGCAATATACCGATGAAGCTGTATTTCCCTCCCTTATAAGGTTTGAGAAAGCCCTCTGCACTTTTGCCGCTCAAATATTTTTCCTGGGATTGCATATATAAAACTCCCACCGAAGCGCCGCCGGATACCGAAAAAATTCCGTCATAAACATCATTGGATTTGTATATGCTGTCCCACTCGGCGTTAAAAAGGACTGTATTAAAAAGGTACATGATGGTATTCGGATTTATGGTTTCCACCATTTTATCAACCATACCGTCGGTATTCTTTTTAACCCAGTTGTTAATATCCTTGACGGTTTCTTTGGAATTAAAGTCCGATTTATATATTTGGGCTTTGTAAAAGTCCACATTTTTTTGAATAAAAGAAGGCTTAACAGCTAAAGTTTTGTCGTTCCTGTACCAAATAGAATTAGCAATGCGTATTTTATTAGTGTTGTCATTTTGAAGTATGGAAGCTAATGTATAGTTGAATTTATTTAATTGATCAATTGTAAGTTTGCCGCTGTTCCAAAGTTTTTGAAATTCTGAAAGAGTATTGCCGCCGGCCCCGTTGGCTGTCATTCCCAACGCCAGAGACACGGAAACAGGTGAAATAAGCGTGTTGGTATTTTGTCTAACAGAATTTTTAAACAATGTGATTGAGAAATTTGTGTTTGATCTTAAAAAAGTTTCAGGGAGTTTTTCTGAGGATATGTTATTTGACTTAACCATGCTTGAAAGGTCTTGTGCATTTATATCGGAATAATTCACTATAATAAGCGAAATGAGAATGATAATTGATAGTGATATTGGCAGTATAAATTTTTTGCAATGCTTTTTCATGATATTTTACCTCCAAATTTTATTATTTTGCTATAAATATATTGACGTTACTGTTTGTAAATAAGTTCTATTATTTTTCCAATTATTATGATTATCATAGTAATTTATAAAAGAATTTATGGGAAATATTTCCAATGGGCGTAGTAGCTATAATATTTATTATATAATGTAGGTGGAAGCTTGGACTGGTTTTAAAGACATCCATTTGGGTAAAAACACAAAAAGTTAATAAGGAGGTTTTGTTATGAAGAAATTTGTTAGCTTAGTATTGATTCTGTTTCTACTGGCCTCTTCAATCCCGTGTTTTGCGCAAGAAGTTGACTCAACAAATGTTCAGCTGGCGGCGGTGGAACCTCCCACCACACTATTCAGTTTTGCTTCGGACACCTTTCACAATGGGCCTACTTTCACAGGTTTTGGCGGTACAAATACTTTCAGCAGCAAAGCTGAAGTAGACCTGATGGTAGACTTGAACAATGATAATTATGGAGGTACGGTAACATTTTTATCAATTCTTAACTTAAAGGCCGAAGTCTATAATTATCAGGTATTCTCTATCGGTCCACAATACCTGCATGTATGGAAGGTCTATTCCGAAATGACATTTACTCATGTGAACCCAAGTGTAAATGCGGGAATCCTGGGCATTGGCTTTAAAGAGGGTGTATTGACAAGCTGGTCGCCAAGTCCTTACACTCTGGGAGAGACCATGACTCTCCAAGATTCTCAAAGTGCGGATCCCAGCATTTATATGAATTCACTCCCTCTGCTTAAGGGAATTGGAGCTCCTCAGGAGTATCTGTCAAATTCCAAGGATTTGGCATTTACATTTACAAATGTCCGCTCCATCGCAGATAACGGTAATGTGAATAATCTGGTTAATATAACCAAAGAAGGAATGTTCAAGGATGATTGGAAGGCTGAAGGCAGCTTTTCAGCATCAGCCGCACTAAAGTAGTAATTGATAAGCAGCTGTTCGTGTATAAGCTTTTAAAGCTTAATTAGTTATAGCTTCCTACCGTAAATGGATGTAAAATGTTAATTCATTGAACTTCCCGTGCATTCTTCAATTAAATATTCATACAGATTTTAAAATAACTACCTGCCTCTGGTAAAACAGAAGCAGGTTTTCTATTGTCTTTTTGTTCCTATCCCTTTTATAATATGTTTCATAATCATAAAACATATTGATTGATAAAAATCGAATATTAAGTTAGAATAATATAAAATGATATATTCGATATTGATAAAATGAGGAGTGGAAAAGCAATGGAAGATGTAAATAGCAACATTGCAGTAAATAATAAAACTGGCTATAAGATAGTGTTAAAGCAAAAAGAATATATGAAGCTGATTATGGCAAATGTCATAAACAGATTTGGAGATTCTTTAGATGCCATTGCTTTTACGTGGCTGGTATTTTCTTTAACTAACAGTGCCGGATGGTCAGCGGTGATATATGGTGTGAACAAAGTTCCTACAATTTTTCTGCAGCCATTTGCCGGTGCTATGGTCGAAGGCCGGAACAAAAAATTTATTATGGTGTTTACTGATATTATACGGGGAATATGCGTAAGTTTTGTTGCAATAATGTTCATACTTGATATGCTGAACCCATGGATGCTTCTGGTAACAACAATTGTTATTTCAAGTGCGGAAGCCTTCAGAGGTCCTGCCAGCATAGCAATCCTTCCAAAGATACTCGATAAAGCCTTCTACGATTTCGGTATGTCATTGAATTCTACCTTAACCAATATAGTTGAACTTATTGGTCTGGCATCAGCAGGAGCAATAATAGGTTTTTGGGGTACACACACGGCAATATTTATTGATGCTGTTACTTTTTGGGGATCAGCAATAATAATTTTATTTATTCATACAGGAGAAGAGAAAAGAGAAAAAGTAAAACTAAATATAAGAGATTGTCTGGATACTTTAAAAGGAGGATTGAATTATCTAAAAACGAAAAGGGTAATAGTAAATTTTGTATTGCTGGCAATGATTGCAAACGCAATTCTTGTTCCCATGAATTCCTTAATAGCTCCATTGGTCAAGGATGTCTTGAAACAAGGGGAATATATGCTGTCAATAATCTCTTTTACATTGATGATCGGTATGGTATTAGGCTCAGCTGTTTATCCATATGCTGCCAAAGTTCTAAAAATACGAATGGTGGTATTTTTAGCAGGTATTACAATGAGCTTGTATTATTTGGTGTTTGTAATATGTGGTTATATCAGCGATAAGGAAACACTTATATACGTAATTTGCGCATTATCCTCTTTAATAACCGGAATCGCATCAGCCCTAATAATAGCTGTTTTGAATGTTCAATTTATAAAACAGGTAGAAACCGAGTACCTGGCCAGAGTCGGCGCCATTATGAGTGCAGGCTGTGTAGGCGCTATGCCGGTGGTATCATTTGCAGTAAGTGCATTGATAGAATTAATATCAATATCGAAGATATTTCTGGTTGTCAGCGGAATAGGAATGGTTTTTTTCCTTTTAATATTTATAGCGAAAGTAAGGTTTGAGTAGCAGGTAAATCTATACATTTACCTGTTGTTTTTAATGAATTGCTGCTATTATAATTAAATAACGTTATTTGTTATACGGAGGTGCATAAGATGCAGATTACAGTTAGTAAGGAAATAAATTATGTTGAAGAGGCAAATTCCATTTTGGTCAATTATATAAACTCTCATTCATACGAAAAAATGAAGCAGGATGGAATAAAAATTATTTCATACGGCAGCGAGCTGTATAATAAACGGTTTCAGAATATTAGTAAAATATACAACTACGTCATTGAAAATATGAGATTTGAGAAAAGCCGGCTGGAATATTTTTTTAAAGAAATAGCAAATTCCGGCTGGAGTCTTTCAAATTACTTTTTCCCTATGTATACCGAAGTTCAGTACAACTCGTTAAATGAATACAAGACAGCGGCCCATACCAAGAGTAAGGAAGATATTGCCAGGGATTTTGATTATATAATATCCCAGCATTATACCTTTGGTAAAAGTGATGATGAAAAAAAAGATTATTCATTGGAAACTATGATACGATTAATGGAAAATGGGGATTTTCCAGCCGATGATAAATGGAAGATTATCCAGGCTTATCTTGATTATGATAAACAGCTTGATGAGTTAAGCAGCATTTTTAACAGAGCTATTCAGCTTTTAAAGGAATGCGATGATGAAATAAAAGTCCTGGAGAAGGAATTTTATGATTATTGGCTGGATTATACCAATAATCATAATTTCCTTCAGGAACTTCAGAAACGTGCAAATGCCAACTGGAAATACAGTGAGTTGGGTAATGTTATCATTCCTTCAATATTCCTTCCGCTCTCCATAACCATAAGCTTTAATGATGATGATAAAAAAAAGGATGTTATACACATAGGTATTGTTCTGGATTCAAATCTGAATTTCAGACCAACTAATGTCAGTGCCGAGGATCTGAATAATACCCTGAAATTATTGAGTGACAGGAGCAAGTTTGAAATACTCAGGTATATAAAGGATAAGCCGGCTTATGGTTTTGAAATTGCCAATGAGCTTAATCTGTCCACCTCAACAATTTCATACCATATGAATGGCTTGATACAAGCAGGACTTATCAAGCTTGAAAAGGACGCTAATAAAATTTATTACAGTATTAATAAAACAGCCGTAAAAACCCTTTTGGAGGATATCGAGCATATGCTGCTTCAGTAGTCTGTAACGCCCGCTGATCCGGAAAAATATTTCTCGCAGGGAGGCGGCGGATGTTTTAGATGTTACAGACTGCCGGCTATTCCTTTATCATCCCGGCAAAGTACCTGTGAAAGCTCAAGTCGGCTGTCAGTTCGGGATGGAAGGACGTTGCCAGCATATGTCCCTGGCGGCAGGCAACAATGCGTTCATCCAGCTTTAATAAAATTTCAACCTGCGGGGAAATGTCCTCCACATACGGTGCCCGGATGAATACCAGCGGTATTTTGTCGGATGACAGCCCGGGTAGGTCAACACTGGCGGTAAAGCTCTCCAGCTGCCTCCCGTAGGCGTTTCTTACAACTTCTATATCCATTACCTCAAGGTGTCTTCTCTCATCATTGGTTATTTTTTTTGCCAGAATTATCATGCCGGCACAGGTACCCCAGACCGGCATTCCGTTTTCTATGCGGTCTTTGAGCGGACCGGTAAGCTCAAAATCGGCCAGCAGCCTGCCGATAGCTGTGCTTTCGCCTCCGGGAATAATCAATCCGTCAATGTATTCAATATCACTTTTATATTTCACAATTACAGGTTCTACATTTTCTATCCGGCCCAGCATGTCAAGATGTTCCTGAACCGCACCCTGCAGGCCCAATACTCCTATTTTTTTCATAAAAATTTCCTTTCGTGAGCAACATATAAACATACAAATGGAAAAAGAAAAAGTGTAAAATGAAAGAAATTTAATTTTACAATCTTCCTTTTTACCAGCCTCTTGATGCAAGGAGGCTGTTTCCCGACAACTCTCTCACGTCTATGGAATCCATGGCAGTACCCAGCTCTTCAGATACCTCCGCAATAATGGCCGGATCGTTGAAGTAGGTTGTAGCCTTTACTATGGCGCGGGCTCTCTTCTCCGGATCCGAGGATTTGAATATGCCTGACCCCACAAAAACACCGTCACAGCCCAGCTGCATCATGAGAGCCGCGTCGGCAGGAGTAGCTATACCGCCGGCTGCAAAATTGATGACAGGAAGCTTGCCGTGCTCATGAACATAGAGCACCAGATCGTAAGGAGCGCCGAATTCTTTTGCAATGGTCATAAGTTCCTGCTTTGAGGCGCTTTGCACCTTGCGCATATGGGAAGTGACTGTTCTCATATGCCTTACGGCTTCCACCACATTGCCTGTGCCGGCTTCACCTTTGGTTCTTATCATAGAGGCGCCTTCGCCGATTCTTCTCAAAGCTTCTCCAAGATTTTTGGCGCCGCAGACAAATGGTACTTTGAAGGTATGCTTATCTATATGGAAATCTTCATCTGCGGGAGTGAGAACTTCACTTTCATCTATGTAGTCAATAGACAGTGATTCCAGTACCTGGGCCTCAACAAAATGACCTATGCGTACTTTAGCCATAACAGGGATGGATACTGCACTTTGTATTTCCTTGATCATTTTGGGATCGGACATTCTGGCAACTCCACCCATTTTTCTGATATCGGAAGGAACCCTTTCCAGGGCCATAACAGCAACAGCACCTGCTTTTTGGGCTATCTCGGCTTCTTTTGCGTTTACAACGTCCATTATTACTCCGCCTTTGAGCATTTGTGCCAGGTTTTTGTTTAATTCATATCTTTCCGTCATTATTCATACTCCTTTACAATTTAAAGATTTTTGTTATACTAAATTGTATCGAAACAATTTAGATGATATTCAATTAAATTTTGTTTATTTTTACATATTGAGCCTGATAAGTCAATATACATAATTAAATAAGGGGGATAAAATGAGCATTGTATCGATACAATTCAGAGATGGCAGACAGCCCAAATATTTGCAGTTATTCGAACATATCAAAAAATTGATAACCGGAGGTGAATTAAGAGCCGGAGAGAAACTTCCAACCGTCCGGAGCCTGTCCCAGAGTTTGAATGTAAATAATATTACAGTTGTAAATGCATACAAGCAGCTGGAAATCCATAAATACATCACTGCCAAAAAGGGAAGCGGATATTTTATATCAAATATAAAAATACAGAAGGAGGATACACTCTCCTCAGGAGATCTTGGAATGTCAATTGCTCCGGATACTATAAATTTTGCCAGTGCCACGCCTCATCCATCTATTTTTCCGGCAGAATCCTTTAAGGAATGCATAATAGAGGTCCTTGAAAGAGACAGGGGCTTTGCGTTCGGATACCAGGAGAGCAATGGATTTATACCCTTGAGAAACTCAATTCTTGGATATATCACAAAGAAATATAACATCAAAGCGGGAGACCAGGAAAATGTATTGATTGTCTCCGGAGCACAGCAGGGAATTGATCTTGTGGGTAAGGCCCTACTAAATCCGGGAGATTATGTCATTACTGAAAATCCCACTTATGACGGTGCAGTTGCCGTATTCAAATCAAGGGGAGCCCGTGTGGTCGGGGTTAACATGGAGGAGGATGGTATTGATTTGATTGATCTGGAAAAAAAGATCAGAATATGCAAGCCCAGGCTTATTTATCTTATGACCTGCTATCAAAATCCCACAACAGTAAGCTATAGCCGCCAGAAGTTGAACCAGGTTCTCCAGTTGATAAAGAAGTATAACCTCTACGCAGTTGAAGATGATTCCATGTCAGAACTTAATTTTGACAATGAGGAATTAACAACATTGAAGTGCCTGGATAAAGAGAACTCACATGTAATTTATTTGAAAAGCTTTTCCAAGATACTTATGCCGGGATTGAGAGTGGGCTGTATGATAATTCCCGATATTTTAGCAAAGGATTTCACAAAAATCAAGCACAACAGTGACTTATCATCATCAGGACTTATACAGAGGGCTCTGGATCTGTATTTCAGAACCGGGAAATGGGAGGAACATCTCCAGTACATGAAAGAAATATACAGGGGAAAATATGAATTCATGCTGGCCCAGCTTGAGAGATTGGAAAAGTTGGGGGTTAAATACCACAGGCCCAACGGGGGGCTGTATTTCTGGATCAGCCTGCCGAAAAATCTTTCGGCGCAAGCCATTTATGATGAATGCAGGACAAATGGACTGGTGCTGATCCCTTCAGGAGTTTTTTATGAACTGGATAATAAAAACAAGGACAGAAGCCTCAGATTGAGTTTTGCATCCTCAAACATAGAAGAAATAAGGTGCGGTATGGCAATTCTGGAAAAGTGTCTGGATAAGACGAATTAAGCCATACCTATTGACGGCATGATGTAATTACTGGTAAATTAACGGCGGGAATCTCCTTCTTATAAGAAAGTTTCCCCCATAATACTTTTTAAACAGATTATGTGTTAGGCCATAATCTATTATGACCGGGGCACCGTTAATAAAGCCCCAGCTGGATGCCCGCCGCAAATCTCCGGTACCCAGGTCATTGTTTTTTAAGTCTTCATAGAGGTTGTTCACTTTTAACAGAGAATTAATATTATTAACTTTATAGTAGAAATAAACTGTTCTCATCTTCCTGATTCTTTTTGCACGGGCCATGACCAGAAGCCTGTTGTCTTCAGAAATATAGGGTATCTCTGCAAAGAACAGAGATTTACTATTTTTATAAATACCGTATTCTGTTTTGTTTTGCTCTACACCCCGGATATCTTTGGCCAATTTTACGACATACCCGTTGTTCATATTGAAAACTCTCCTGCAGGAGCCAAAACCAATAAGCCTGTATTCACCGTTTTTTATTTTGTTTGTAATATCCTGATAATTATAGTCCATATATCACACAATAATTTTTAATCATACTACAGGATATTCTGAGTTGTATTGAAATGTGAAAAAGATGACAAATACAAAACAAATTTCATAAACTTTTCCGAGATGGTCTACCCAACTCAAAAGATTTATATATCTAATGTAAAATAGTAAATTTTATTTTTATCCAAATCAATAATTCCAATGACAATATTTTTAAAGGATGGATCCTGAAAATTATAAAATTTTAAAGGCTTATTATACCTGTTTTTTATATAAAAATAACCTTTTTGAGCACTAAGGTTCATTGAGCTTGTTATTTTTTCACTTGAAACACCTTTAATCATCCCCTGCAAACCTAATAAAAGTTCTGAATTGAGAGGAAGGTAATGCCAATTGCTTATATTACTTTGATTTAAAAATTCAGGCATATCATATGAACTAATTTGATAGATATATAAACTTACTCCATCACCCATGGCTCCATGTGTGTCTTCACTAAAAATAACTTCTGCTTTTTGAGGTAATTTTATGGCAAATTCGTCTTCAAACCAACGAATTTCTTTTTGCGTATTAGAAAAGATATATAAGGATATTAGTATAGAAAATATCCCAATAACAATAAATAAAACAATACATACTTTGTTCCCTTACTAATCATTTTTTAATGACCTCCAAAATTGATATAGAGAAGTAGTTTTAACAAAAAAACTATGATATAAATAATTACTGTTCATTGATCTTAAATAAGTTTCAATGAACAGCAAAAAAGGTATAAACAATACTATTATATTAATTTATTTATTGTATTAATTTAACTGTAATTTAATTAACAAGTAATTCGATTCGTACATCATATGGGATAATTACACCAAGTAGCTGTGCCATATACATTGTGTTTACGGCAGTTCCAGCTATCCCATCATAGTCTTTATTATATGCAAAATCGTAATAATCAGTAATTGTTAACAATCCACTTTCATAATCATAGCTATATCCATGAATAGCATAGTAGAGGTCTTTATCAGCAATACTACTTCCTTTTTCAAAATTAGATGTTCCAGATTGGGGTTCTCTACCAGAATTAATAATTTCTCTCCTAAGTCTGGAATATTCAGTAGTGGATCTCACATTATTTACTGAATAAGGTTCATATTCACCGCCATCTGATAATTCTTTTGCATAGGTTAATAATTCGGAAGCCAGATAAAACTTATTCATTGTAAAATATGTTACTATTGATGCTACAGCAGGTGATAGAACAGGATGGTCGGTACCCGATATAGTAATGTCGCTACTTTCATCCTTATCTTTATAATCTTCGTACTCAGAAATCATATTAGCGTAACTTTGAATTAATCTTTCCAATTTGTATTTATTTTCCTCACACAAATTAATAAACATTAAAAAAGAATATGAATTGGCAACAACCAGCCAGCTTTCTTTTTTCGAATACTTACTATATAACAGTATTATTTTACAAAAAAATACCATATTTACACAAGAATGTCAACAGCTACAAAACTGATTTTGTATTTTAGTGTCACATTATCCTTCAAAGAGTAAAATACCATAGGTAAGTAAAGTAATAGAGAAAAAGAAGTAGAAGTCCTATTATGATATAAGTCACGACACAAATAACATAAAAAAGATGGTAGCATCTTTGTATACAGTACACAGCAATTGTAAGATTTTTGAATAGAAAAAAATTAGGGAAACAATAAAAAATGACCTTACTCCGCAATCGTGGACACCATAGGAGCATATCATAGCAGTTTCCTTTACGGCTCATACTACAGAATAATCCACGTTTCTTTGTAAATACTGATACTCTTAGCTTGCCTACTGTACTCCAGATTTGAGTGAATTTTCAAACCCATGGAAGCACAGGTTCTTCAAATAGCTTGTTTAATGAAGAAGGTACAAGTTCTGTTTTCATACGGTATCCATAGACCATCCAACAAGCTTTCTTCCAAAAAGGTCCATAGTTCCTGCAAGGTAAAGTCAGCCTTCTTCTGTCCAAATGTATATTATATCACACACCCATTTTTCGTTTGATTTATCTGCCGTAAAGCATTGATTTAGGAGGTTTTCAGTAACAGAGTAATTGTGTTTAGAGTTAATAGTAGCCTTGCATTTCTTAACTGTAATAGGCCGGATACCATTTATTATCATAGTCATTGCAACTCGTCTCAAGCTTGCTTCTGATTCTCCGGAGACTCCTTTGGATTCGCGGTGCACTATAAATATTTTATTAAGTATCTGATAATAGAGGATATGGATAAATATATAATCTTGAGGTGGTACAGCCAAGTTTAATTTTGAGTGTAATAAACAATAAAGATTTTTTTTACTGAGGCTGATAAAATCATGGCAAATGTTATTCGCATTTTTCAAGCTTTGGCCTTGACGAATAATTTTCAATAATGTATTATAGTTAATAATTGAAAAGTCAATTTGGTATAAATTAGACCATATAAGGGGTTTTAGGACAAATTGATATGATTAAATTAAATATTTTTTAAATATGATGACTGGAAAGAGTAGAAGGCAATTGGCTTTACAGAGAGTGGACATTTGGTGGAAGTTCACAGGTTCAAGCTTTTGAAAATCATCCATGAGTTGCAGCCTGAATGAAACATAGGTAAGGTGTGCCGGTGATGAGCCGTTATAGAATGAAGTGATTATTGTCACGTTTTAATTTTTTATGTCCGGAATATTAGCATGTGACAAAATAAATTGGGTGGTACCGCGAAAACAGCCTCGTCCCTTAAGAGCCAACTTCATTGGCTTTGGGAACGGGGCTTTACTTATGTGTTTTCCGCGACCACCAGGCAGTCAGCACGGTTAAGCCAACTATTAATAATTAAATTATGGAGGTAGTGAAATGTCAGAAGATTACGGAAAGACCTTGAATTTGCCGCAGACAGACTTTCCAATGAGAGCAAATCTGCCGCAGAGAGAACCTGAATTCCTGAATAAGTGGGAAGAGATGGATATTTACCATAAACAGCTTGAAAAAGCTAAAGGAAGACCGGCTTTTATATTGCATGACGGACCGCCTTATGCAAACGGTGGAATCCATCTGGGTACTTCTTTAAATAAAATACTGAAGGATATTGTTGTTAAGTACCATAGCATGGCAGGCTATTATACTCCGTTTGTGCCGGGTTGGGATACACACGGACTTCCAATAGAGCAGAGGGCAATTAAGGAATTGGGGCTCAAAAGGCATGAGGTGGGCCCTGTAGTTTTCAGAGAAGCCTGCGAAGGCTTTGCAATGAAATATCTGGATATCCAGAGAAATGCTTTTAAACGCCTTGGAGTTAGAGCTGACTGGGAAAATCCATATGTAACATTGAAACCTGAGTTTGAAGCCAAGCAGATAGAAGTTTTCGGAGAAATGTGCAAAAAAGGGCACATTTACAAGGGGCTGAAGCCTGTTTACTGGTGCCCTGACTGCGAAACGGCTCTGGCGGAAGCCGAAATCGAATATGCCGACGACACGACTTTGTCAATATACGTTAAATTCCAGGTCAAAGATGACAAGGGACTGTTTGGGGGAGTGGCCGACAAGGACAAGGTAAACTTTGTAATATGGACCACAACCACCTGGACACTGCCTGCAAACCTGGCCATATGCCTGAATGAAGCCTTTGAATATTCAATTGTCAAGGCTGACGGTGAATACCTTGTACTTGCGACTGAATTGGTTGAAAATACCATGAAGGCAGCAGTTATTACCGAATATGAGACTGTAGCCAAATATAAAGGTAAAGACCTTGAAGGAATGGTATGCAAACACCCATTCCTGGACAGGGATTCACTGGTTATAGTAGGTGACCATGTAACTCTTGAAGCAGGAACAGGCTGCGTACACACAGCTCCCGGACACGGTGCCGAGGACTTTATCGTATGTCAGAAATACAAAATACCCACGGTAGTGCCTGTTGACAGCAAAGGGTATCTGACCAGGGAAGCAGGTCCGTTTGCCGGACTGTATTATGAAAAGTCCAATCCCGCCATCGTAGAGAGACTGACACAGGACGGAAGACTTCTGGCTTCTGAAAAGATATCCCACCAGTATCCTCACTGCTGGAGATGTAAGGAACCCATCATATTCCGTGCTACCGAACAGTGGTTTGCATCAATAGACAGTTTCAGAGAGGATGCCCTTGAAGCTGTAAAGACTGTTAAATGGGTTCCTGAATGGGGTCAGGAAAGAATAACCAATATGGTTAAGGACAGAGGAGACTGGTGTATTTCAAGACAGAGAATCTGGGGAGTTCCTATTCCCATATTCTACTGTAAGGACTGCGGTAAGGAATTGATAACTGACGAAAGTATCAAAGCTGTTGCAGAGCTCTTCAGAGAAAAGGGTTCAAATGCATGGTATGCACTTGAGGCTTCTGAAATTTTGCCGAAGGCTACAAAATGCTCCTGCGGACATGGGGAATTTACAAAAGAGACAGATATCATGGATGTTTGGTTCGACAGCGGTTCCAGCCACGCAGCAGTACTGGAGGAAAGAGATGAACTGGCATGGCCTGCGGACTTGTACCTGGAAGGCAGTGACCAGCATCGCGGCTGGTTCCAGTCATCACTTTTGACATCCGTTGCTACAAGAGGCGGTGCACCTTACAGGAAGGTTCTGACTCACGGCTACGTTATTGATGAAGAAAAGAGAAAGATGTCAAAATCACTGGGCAACGGTATTGATCCGGCCGATGTTATAAAGGAATACGGTGCGGATATATTAAGGCTTTGGGTTGCTTCCTCCGATTACACCACCGATATAAAAATATCAAAGGACCTGTTGAAGCAGCTTTCGGAAGTTTACAGAAAAATCAGAAATACGGCAAGATACATCCTTGGAAATATTAACGGCTTCAACCCCGATACAGACAGTGTTGACTACAGCGAAATGAACGAGCTGGACAGGTGGGCACTTTACAAGATGACCAACCTGATCAGGAAGGTTAATGATGCCTACAGCTCATATGAATTTCATATGATGTTCCATGCAATACACAATTTCTGTGTTGTTGATATGAGTAATTTCTATTTGGATATAATAAAGGACAGACTTTACACTTCAAAGGCGGATTCAAAGGAAAGAAGAGCTGCGCAGACAGTAATGTACGAAATACTCCAGTCATTGGTTAGAATGCTTACTCCGGTACTTGCATTCACAACAGAGGAAATATGGCAGTTCATGCCGCACAGAGCCGGTGATGATGTTGAAAGCGTTCAGCTCAACAGTTGGCCAGAAGTAAATGAAAAATACATTGACACTGCATTGGCTGAAAAATGGGATAGGATACTTGCTCTTCGTTCGGATGTTTCAAAGGCGCTTGAAGTCTCAAGAGCCAACAAGACAATCGGGCACTCCCTGAATGCAAAAGTGACAATATTTGCCGATGGGGCCGATTACGATTTCATAAAGAGCATCGAAGCCAATTTGGTAACAATATTCATAATCTCAGAAGCCGGGATCAAAAAGCTTCAGGAAGCACCTGCAGAGGTTCAGACCGGTGAAGAAATGCCGGGCATAAAAGTTGCAGTAGAGCAGGCTCCAGGTGAAAAATGTGAAAGATGCTGGATGTTCAGCGAATATGTGGGCAAGGATGAAAAGCATCCTACACTTTGCAGAAGATGTTCGGAAGTAGTTGATTAATGCATCAAATTCAGGGTCAGGCAGTACCTGACCCTGTACATATGGGACATGGAGTGTAAAATGATTAAACATACTATTAACTTAAAGGAAAGAAGCTATCCAATTTGTATAACAACTAATTTTGACGAATTGGGCAAAACCGTTTTATCCTTGAGAACCGGTAAAAAAGTGATGATTGTTACCGATGAAAATGTGGACAGATTTCATTCGGAGGAATGTATCAGCAGACTCGAAGAATGCGGGTTTGAGGTATACAAGCACGTTCTTGTTCCAGGCGAAGAGCACAAAACCATTGACGCCGTTTACGGAATATATAAAAAGCTGATAGAATACAAGCTGGACAGGAACAGTTCCCTGGTTGCGTTGGGAGGCGGCGTGGTAGGGGATATTGCAGGCTTCGCTGCAGCTACATACATGAGAGGCATCAATTTCATTCAGATTCCCACAACATTACTGTCACAAGCGGACAGCAGTGTCGGAGGTAAAACCGGGGTAGATTTCGACGGCCACAAAAATGCCGTTGGAGCCTTCTATCAGCCAAAGCTGGTATATATGAACGTCAATACCATAAAGACTCTTCCAAAGCGTGAAGTATCGGCAGGGCTGGCGGAGGTAATCAAACATGGTTTTATTATGGATGAGGAGTTCTGCGAATATCTGAATTATAACTCTAAAAAGATCTTTGCTTTTGATGAAAATGTACTTCAGTTTCTGGCAAAAAGAAATGTGTCAATAAAAGGTCATGTAGTTGAACAGGATGAGAAAGAGGACGACCTGAGAGCTGTTTTAAATTTAGGTCATACTATAGGTCATGCTATCGAAACCGCTCAGAATTTTGAACTTTTGCATGGTGAATGTGTTGCCATAGGTATGGTGGGGGCTTTTAAACTGTCAAATTACATGGATATTCTGCCGGATGCAGCTGTTGATCAGGTCAGGGCAATGCTTGTGAAGCTGGGACTTCCCGTATCGCTTCCGGGTATGGAGGTCGACAGGGTATATGAGCAGATATTCTATGATAAAAAAGTAAAGGACAACAAGCTGAAATTTGTACTTCCGCGGAAAATCGGCGAAGTATTCCAGTGTACCATTGAGGACACCGAATTGTTGAAAAAAGTATTATTTGATCTTGCTGAATAATTATATATTGAAGTCAGTTTTTAAAACAGTCAGAAAAAATCTGGCTGTTTTTTGTTATACATTCAGTTATTTTTTACCCGTGGTATAAATAAGGTCAAACTAAACAAATATAATGTTATAAGAAAGTCAATTACTAAAAACCCAAACCTTTGAAAACTTTAAAATAAAATGCTTATAAGCATTTTTCGCCTGGAAGGCGGAGGTTTCAACTGTAATTGACTTTATGACAAAAGAAAGGAGTTAGTCTTGCAAATGTCAAACAATAATCAACTTCTCGATTCTCTGAATAAAAAAATCGACGAAATGTCCTTGAAAATGGAAAAGATGAAATTTGTTGATTACGTTTATTTTCTGGAGCATCCCAGGAAAATGCTATGGGCTAACTTTATAAGCGGAGTGGCAAGGGGGTTTGGCATAGCAATCGGCTTTACCCTTTTAGGTGCTGTAGCCATTTATGTTCTAAATAAAATAGTCCAATATAATCTACCTTATATTGGAGAGTTTATAAGTGAAATTGTAAAAATCGTTCAAAGCAGTATGAGGAATGTCAGATAAAATGATAAGGGAAACATTATAATAATTCCCGGATTACGGAGGCAGCCATATGGAAAAGTATAGATTGGACCAATTAAAAGGTAAACTTAAAGAGCAGGAAAAGCAAATGACAGATACAATCAGGACGATGCATGAAAATGGTGATGCGGATATGAGCGAACATTATCCCACAGAGTTGTCCAATTACGACAATCATCCCGCAGACCATGGAACTGAACTTTATATACTTGAGCTGAATATGGCACTGAAGGTTCATGAGCAGACAAAGCTTAATGATATTCAAAAAGCATTAAAAAAAATTGACAACGGCACTTATGGGATATGCGAACATTGTCATAATGAAATAAGTTTTGAAAGGCTTGATGCAAAACCCAGTGCAGGCTTGTGCTACCAATGTGAAATGAATCTTGAGGCAAAGGAAATAAATACTGCCGATCAGCAGTATGGTGAAATATTTGATTCCCCTTTCGGAAGAAAGTATCTTAACAAACAGGAGGATGACGAATTTGAGGGTATGGATCAGCTGAATGATGTTCTGAAATACGGTTCATCCGATTCACCTCAGGATATGGGGGGATATGCCGATTTTGAAGAATATTATACTAATGAACTGGACAACCAGGGGATAGTCGAGGAGATAGACAAGATTTCCAACCAGCAGTACAAGGATCAGCTGCCGTAAGCTGCCAGTTCTCCCATACAAGCTCCTATAAATGAATTGCTTACAAAGTATATGCCTGAAATTTATACAGCTCAGCATACGTGTTTTGGCTGCAGTTTCAGGCATGTACTTTTAAATGTAACAGTTGTAGAACACAATCAGCATGTAATCAGAGAAGCTGATTGGATCATATACCTTGGTCCGGAGGGAGTCAGCAAGGGAGGACAAATCGTGTTTGAAGGAACTCCCTGTGACTTGATAAAGTGCAATCAATCACTCACTGCAAAATATATTCAATTTTAGCAGCAGCTACAGCAGCATATTAATTTTGCTTCTGTGGCTAAAAGCTGTTATAATATTCCTAGAAAATTTTACATATGAGGCACAGATGAACAATTACAGCAAATACCTTATTATAAGTGATCTGGATGGGACACTGATTAATTCACAACATATAATTTCAAGGCAAAATCTGGAAGCGATAAATTATTTCACTGAACAAGGCGGGCGCTTTGCCATAGCCACCGGGAGAACAATTCAAAATACAAGGCCCTTTATAAAGAATCTGGAACTCAATGGTCCATGCATTCTTTACAATGGCGCCGCTGTTT
>JAEVZU010000146.1 GCA_023392075.1 Bacillota bacterium
CAAAGGAGAGTCCAGACTTATTAAAGTTAGCCAAAAATCAAATTACACTCAAAAATCTGTTGATTACTAAGTACTTTCACAAAATGTTTTCCACATTTTTTCTAACTGGCATTTCGCAAATGCTTAATAAAATATGTAAAAACTATTTAAACTGCTCCGTATATAATTATGCCACAATTATGTTGTTTCTAGTTTTCTTGGCTTTATATAAAGCCTTATCAGTATTCCTGATGAACTCTTCAACGGTCAATCTGTTCGAGGGTATAACGGTACATACTCCTACACTGATAGTAACATGCCCGCTAACCAATGATTTGCCATGAGGAATTTCCATTGTCTCAACCAATTTTCTGACCTGTTCCGCAAATTCATAAGTTTTTTCCTTTTTCATGTGAGGAAGTATAATGGCAAATTCCTCTCCCCCGTATCTGGCCACTACATCGGAAGAACGCCTGATAGATGTCAGCAGGACATCTGCGACTTTTCTCAAACATTCATCACCGTTTTGATGGCCGTATTGATCGTTATATGCCTTAAAAAAATCCACGTCAATCATAATCAGGGATAAGGGGATTGAATGGCGTTTGCATCTATCCCATTCCGCCTTTATGGTCCTGTCAAACATAAAACGGTTACATATACCTGTCAGGCTGTCCGTTTGAGAAAGTTTCTGCAATTGCTCCTTTGCCAGTTCCAAATCTTTGTTAATTTTCATTAACTCAATATTTTTTTCGTGTATGACCTGCTTGATATTAAAGTCTTCAATCTGTTTCTGGTATCTCATACATGAAATAGCCCACGAAATCACCAGAAACGAAGTGCTGTTTATGTGGCTGCCGAAAAATGTACCGTGAGGATTGAATAAAGGCAAAAGATAAAGAAATAAAACGTGAATAGGAACATAAACAGCTAAAAGTGTCAAAGGTTCAATATACGGGGTAATTGCAATAAAAATCATAGCGACCGTATACACCATAACCTGTCCGTTGGATAACTGATCCAGTAAGGAAATTCCGGCGCACCACAGCAAAATAAGACTGGAGAAAGAAATTCCCGCGACTTTGATACTCAAATTATTATTTGGTATATTTTTCTGCAGTTTAAGAAAAATACACAAATATAGTATCATCGATGAGAGTAAAATCAAATACATCGCCTGGTAGTATACACCGGGGCTACGGAAAAACCTTTCTCCCCTGACTTTGTATGATACTATTAAAATTACCGTTTCCAATATTATAAAACATATTGAGGTTATTTTTGCTCTGAAGAGATTAGTCTTATTGATGCTTATATTAAATTCATCTTTATATCCGGCTGAAACACTGGCTGTCAAATAACCTGCAGTTGATTTAAATATCTTATACAACATATTATAAAACATATTTTACACATCCATTTGATAGTTAAGTGTATCATATTATACATTTTTTTTATAGCGAATTAAATAATTTTTACATTTTTTATGTATGGAATGGGCAAAAACCGGTATCTCTAAGAAGTTAACTATTATTTGAGAGACTGTTCATATGTTTACAATTAAAATGCTTATCTGCTATACTATTGTTTGTCCACATATTTTTATTAGCTTATACAGGTGCCAACATGAAGAAAATAGTTCTCTCTACTTTAATACTGCTTATTTTTTTACTTTGCAATACACCGGCATTCGCTGATGCTATAACTACAGATGCTCACTCATATATCCTCATGGATGCCAGGACAGGTCAGGTGCTCAGCGAAAAAAACGCTGATGACAAGTTATATCCGGCCAGCACAACAAAGATATTGACTGCCGTTGTTGCTCTGGATAAAGGTGATTTAAACCAAATGATGGTTGCCAGTAAGGAAGCCGTCAGGGATATCGGACCGGATGGAATGAATATCTTTATAGGTGCCGGTGAGATATTGCGTATGGAGGATTTATTGAATGCCATGCTTATACAGTCGGCAAATGAAACAGCAAATATACTGGCTGAAAACCTGGCACCCACCCGCAAGGATTTTATTGATATGATGAATGAAAAAGCCAAAGACTTGGGAGCCACCAATACTCATTTTACAAATCCCAACGGAATGCACGATGATGAACACTACACTACGGCAAGGGATTTATCGAACATAGCCCGATACGCCATGACAATTCCAAAATTCCGCGAAATTGTTGTAAAAACCTCATATAAAATGGCCCCGACAAATATGCACAAGAAGTGGGATGAGCTCTATACAACCAATAAATTTTTGTACAGAACATCGGACTATTTCACAAAGGTAACAGGTATCAAATCAGGGTTTACCAGTCAGGCCGGCTTCAATCTTGTATCCTCGGCAGTAAATAAAGACGGTTTGGAGCTTATTTCTGTGGTGCTGGGAGAAAAAGACCATCCCAAAAGCACAGTCGACAACGATTCAAAAAAACTTTTGGAATATGGCTTTCAAAACTTTTCTGCTCAAAAGTTGATTGAAGCGGGAAAGATTGTCAAAAATGTGACTGTTGACGGTGCTGCCGGTACACCAAATGTCGATTTGGTTACAAAAAATGAATTTGTCTGCGTTCTGCCTGTTGATAGTAATTTGTGGAATATAAGCTTTTCCGACAGTATAAATCCTAAAATTGAAGCCCCCATAAAAAAGGGAGATGTACTTGGATACAGAGATTATGATAGGAATGGCACCAAACTTGGCAGGGTTGAACTTGTAGCTGCCGGCAGTATCGAAAAAAAACCAGGTGAAGGTGCACGTGACAATAAAAAAGAAGTGACCGGAGATAAAGCGGCAAAAAGTCCTCTGGCTGTTAATATAATAAAAACCGTTCTGATTATAGTTCTGGGATTACTAGTCCTTCGCATTGTGCTGCGATTTATTTCTCGAAATTTAAAGGCAAAAAGACGCAGAAATATTTACGATAACAAATAAAATAAATAAGATTTAAGAAATACACACTGCGATTCATCAAAAATTTCTAAATAATTGTATATTTTTTCCCATTTTTAGTATTCAATTTCCATATAATGTGATAAACTTATAATAGTTGGACAGCTTTGTAGTAACATCCTCTGCTTTTCGTAAATATATCAAGTAATATATTTTGTCTTTTAATATTGCATTTTCCGTATTGAATTCCAATTCTCCTATTTCAGTATTACAAAGTGTTTATACTTTGCATGACATTTGTTATTGAATAAACAAATATACTGAAAGGAGAATACCTCATGGAAAAAATCAAAAAGTACATTTTCAAAACCTGCCCTAAAAGCGGCAAAATAGTTGGATTCAACTTCAAATCCCGCCTTTTGTGGCTGTTTTTCCCGGCCGTCGGATTGCTTGCTTTGATTTGGTTTTTGGTCAGGGTCATTCCAAAGCCAAGCAGAGCCGGTTATCCATGTCAACAGATTGCCGCTCCCATAGCAGCCAGCTTTGTTTTGTGGATAGCCGGAGGCTTCGGAGCAGCGTTAATTTTGAAGAAAGCAGGTAAAAGAATCCGGCAATCCAGGTTTGTTTCAGCCGGCGCATTAATTGCACTGGGCCTGGCTGTAATTATAACCTGGTCTTTTCAGATGTTTCCGCTAAACAGCTCCGCTTATTCCTTCAAGGACGGACCAAACCAACCTATCGGTCAGGGACGCGGAGTTTTCCCGGGAAGAGTTTCCTGGGTGCATGATCCGAATTCCACCTCTTTCAATTTCAGCGGTAACTGGTGGGAGGATGCATACAACAATCAAAGCACAATAAATACAATGGTGTCCTATGCTATAAGGAACGTTTCAGGTAAATCCGACGATTCCGCCGCCTGGAATGAGATATTCAAAAACTTCAACCAACGGACAGGAAAAGGCAATGTGGGATATCAGTCCAATGAAAAAATTGCAATAAAAATCAACCAGAACAATACCACCGGTCACTCCAACACTAATCAAATAAATGCATCGCCCCAGCTTGTCCTCTCTCTTTTGAAGAGCCTTATAGACTCGGCGGGAGTTAGCCAGGGCAACATTACGATTTTTGACTCCAGCAGATTTATAACCGATAATATTTACAACAAATGTCATGCTCTGTACCCCAATGTCATTTTTGTAGATAATATCGGCGGGAACGGCAGAGTTAAGTCCACATATGTAAATAATGCAATTCCCTTTTCCATAAGCAACGGCAACCAGCAAACAGGAATCTGCAGCAGTGCTGTTAATGCAAACTACGTTATCAATATGGCACTGTTAAAAGGTCATGCCGGTCAGGGTGTTACTCTTTGCGGCAAGAATTTCTTTGGTGCTACCAGTATAAACTCCAATTTTATGCTGAATTCACATAATAATTTCGATTCACCGCGTGACGGTAATCCTAAATTTATGACATTCACAGATTTTCTGGGTCACAAGGATCTGGGCGAAAAAACCGTTTTGTATATGATAGATGCCTTGTATGGAAATGACGTAGTGGCAGGGGCACCGCATGTAAAATGGCAAATGTCCCCCTTCAGCAACGATTGGCCCTCCAGTATATTTGTATCTCAGGACGGAGTTGCAATTGATTCTGTGGGAATAGATTTTTTGAAAACCGAATTTACCAATCTGCCCGATATGAATTACTGCGATACATATCTGCATGAAGCGGCAAAAGCAGACAATCCTGATTCCGGAACGTTCTATGACCCCGAGAGAGACGGAGTCAGATGCAAGAGTCTGGGTACCCATGAACACTGGAATAATGCATCTGACAAGAAATATTCCAGAAATCTTGGCAGAAACACCGGAATAGAGCTGATTTATACAGACCCTTCCCAAACTCCGGCCATAATGTATGGAGATGTAAATGAGGACACCAGAGTAGACTCCCTTGATTTAGCCCTGCTAAAGGGGTATCTTTTGAATGTGGCTTCATTATCCGAAAACGGAATGAAAGCGGCTGACGTAAATCAGGACAATTCTGTAGATGCAGCAGACCTTGTTCTGCTGAAGGCATACCTGGCAGGAACTATAAATACTCTTCCTGCAAAGGGATTGTAGAAATTCAAATAAGGGGGTAAATGTATGGTATTAATGAAAAGGTTTCTGATTATTTTCCTGGGAATCATATTGGCTGCTGCTGCATTTTCACCGCAGGCTTTTGCAGCAAGCTCTGTAATTGCCGACTCCCATTCCAGTACCGTATTAAATCGTACTATGAATTTTAATGTCTATCTTCCGCCTTCATATTCGTCAGATACGTCAAAGAAATTTCCTGTTATGTACCTTCTTCATGGAATGTATGGATCAAATACCGATTGGACAAGCATGGGCATGCAGTCGATAGTGGATAATGCGGGCGGAGAAGAAATGGTAATTATTATGCCAAATGGGTTTAACTCATTCTATATTAACGGATATCAATCCGGTATTAACTATGAAGATTATTTTCATAATGAACTGATGCCTTTTGTGGAATCAAAAT
The DNA here is from genome assembly GCA_023392075.1 of Bacillota bacterium. Lineage (GTDB taxonomy): Bacteria > Bacillota > Clostridia > Acetivibrionales > DSM-1351 > Ruminiclostridium. The sequence goes on from JAEVZU010000146.1 coordinate 5,428, forward strand.
ACAGGATTGATGCAGCCAACGGTAAAAACCGCGCTATTGCGGGGCTCTCAATGGGAGGTTACGGAGCGGCCTACCACGGTTTTAAATACCCTGATAAGTTCAGTTCCGCTTACGCCATGAGCGGAGCCCTGACGGTTTCAGGAACGGTGGAGCTCTCAACTGTCATAAACAAAAATAAATATCCTGCATATGCTATGGAATGCGGGACTGAAGATTCACTGGTATATCAGATGAATGTATCCTTCCATCAAAAGTTACAGTCATTGGGCATATCCCATGATTACATTACAAGAAGCGGAACCCACTCTGCGGATTTTTGGAAAGCGTGCCTGCCAAAAGCAATTCTCTTTGCAAGCGAACATTTTACGTCAGAACCTGCAACAACACCCGGTGATATAGACGGTGACGGGCAAATAACAGCAATTGATGCCGGTTTGCTTCGGAGACACCTTTTAGGCATCAGTACATTAACGGGTAATGCTCTCAAAGCAGCAGACGTAAACAAAGACGGAGAAGCAGACGCTATAGACTTATCCCTGATATTAAAGCAACTGCTTTAATGGGATTTATTCACCACTCAAAAACGTATTGTACTTTGTCAATAGAGGGTAATAGAGGGTAATAGAGGGTAAACAAATAGGGTAAAAAATAGTGTATGGATAAATACTAAAGGCTTTACAATAAATGAGCCGGCATTCTCCATACACTATTTTTTTATTTCCGCATTATATTCCATAAATCCGGCAATAATTAATTCTCAATTATATTCCTGCAAGCTATATCCTAAACGCCTTAATATTATTAACCAATTCATTTGATACCTGCTGCAGCATATGTGAGGTAGATGCTATTTCTTCTGTTGAAGCACTCATTTCTTCGGTAGATGCGGAAATCTCTTCTGTAGACGCACTGGTCTGTTCGGAAATGGCCGCAACGGATTGGATGCTGTTGAATACCCTGTCCTTTTCCTTTATCAGGCTGTCTGCTTCTTCAAATGTCTGCTTTATCATAGGTGTAGTTTCAAAAACAGAGTTTAAAATTCCTTCGAAGGATTTTGTGGTAAAAGTGATCTGCTCGATCTGCAAATTCAATTTATCTTTCATCTCATCGCTCATTCCTACTACTTCATCCGCCTCAACAAAAATATTTTTTATCTCCAGGACAATATTTTCAGCCGAAACCCTGGATTGATCCGCCAGCTTTCTTATTTCTTCCGCTACCACCGCAAATCCCTTCCCTGCCTCACCTGCCCTGGCAGCCTCAATAGCTGCATTGAGAGCCAGTAAATTTGTCTGGTCGGATATTGCTTTTATAACGTTGGTGATCTCATCTATTTTTCTTATATTTTCATTCAAATGGCCAACGTTTGTAATTACAACGTCAAAGGAATCACTGACAGCCTGTGTAGCCATTGTCATCTCATTCATCTGGCTGCTTCCGTCATTTGAAAGTCTTTCCGTTAATTCCGTGCTGTTTTTAATCATATTAAGCGAAGAATATATGTTATCCAGGGACATCCCAAAATTATTCATGGCCGAGAGCACATCAGTCAGATCCTGGGATTGGTCGGAAGCACCCTTTGCCACATGTTGAACCGCATTTGCAACCTCCTGCGAGGAGGAAGCCAGTTCCTGCGAAGTTGCCGATAAACTCATGGCAGAATTGTCAACCTCATCTGCTTTTACCTTGACATGTCCCAGAATTTTTGAAAACGAGTCAAACATTATATTAATATTATTTGCCAAATCTCCTGTTTCGTCCCTGGTCCTGACCTTCGTACGGTTGGTTATGTCCCCGTTTGCCGCACTTTTTACAACTTTCGATACTTCAAGAATAGGCTTTGAAATTACTCTGGACATCATCACAGAAGCACCAACTATAATAAGTACTGCTGCAATAATTATAATTACCGATACACGCATTGACCTGTCGTTGTCGGCATATACCTCTTTTGCCGGAGCTGTCACTACAACTCTCCAACCGGTAAGGGGTACCTTGCTGTATGCAGCAATCTTTTTTACTCCATCAATATCATAATCTATGCTGCCTTCATCCTTCGCCAGTACCGTCTCCCTGAACAACTTTGCCTGCTCCGGAGTAAACACTTCGTCAAGACCTTTCCCTACAAGACTTTTGTCGGGATGCGTTATTATATCACCTGTTTGTGATTTGAGATAAGCATATCCGGTACCTGCAATCTTTACACTCTCCATCCTCTTCATAATTTTATCGATTGCTATTGTACTATGTATATGCCCTTGAAAATTCCCCGCATCATCAAGAATGGGCACTGCAACCACAATTATTTGATGTCCCGTACTTTTGCTTACCAGGATATCACTTATAACCGGAGCCTTTGTTTCTTTTGCCTTTTTAAAGTAATCTCTGTCCGCAAGCTGCATTTCTATACCTTCATCATTGACTGCTACACCATTTTTATCAACCAGAGTACAGCCCTCTATGTCTACATCACTTTCATTCAGCACTTTAATTATCGGAAGAATTTGATTCTTATCAGGATTTTTAAATTCCGGATGTAAATTGATAATTTCACTTAACTGGGAAACTTGATTGCTTATCCAATCATTTATCATGTCGGAATAATTTTTTGCTATGGAATTTTCGTTAATTTCAATTTGCTTGGATGTTATTTCGTGTGAATAAACGGTTTGAAAAACTGTAGCGGCCAATAGCGGAATCAACGCCACAATAAGAATTAAAATCATCAACTTGACTTTTAATGTAAATTTAAACAACTTAAGTTCTCCTTAGAATAATTTTTTATAATAACTGGTCAGAAACGCTCCGATCAGGTTGATATATAAAGTTCCTCCGGATTTTCCCGGGAAACAGACAGACCCAGAAAATAAAAAAAAGCAGGCCTATAAAACGCCTACTTTTTCAGACAATAATATTTTATATATAATCCATAGGCAACCCGACTATCGTATCAAATTTCTTGACTTAGACTCGTGGCTTTGCGTCATCACTTTTCAATGATTTTGCCTTTATCATATTTTTCTTCATTCAATAGGTCTGTAAACCCAAATTGGTTATACCATTAAACCCAATACATATTCTAACACAAATTTAACATTAATCAACATTATTTTCTTTTTTAGTTGTTTTTTCGACAAATTCAAGAATTATAAAATCACGGTTTGGAAGCTGTTTTATTACGTCCAAACCGTGATTTTTATAATTCTTAACTGTTGTCATGCCACTGCTTTACCTTTTAATGACGGGTATCCATATTTCACTTTTAAAATCAGGTGAAGACACATCCTTATTCTGGTTCCACAGGATTTCAGGTCCTTCAGCCTGTTGAAAAGCCGATGCCGGAAACCACTCGGAATAAATACGTCCCCAGACATTCTGCAATGCATCCGGAAATGTCCCCACAGCTTCAAATACGGCCCATGTCAAAGCCGGCACCTCAAGCTGCGTCAGATTGTCCGGACATTTCTCCGTTGTTGCCACGCCGATATAATGGTCAAGTTGTCCCTTTTCCTCCATGCGGCCCTCTGAAAAGTTTGTGGATGCACTGATTAACCCCGGCGGCTCGACATTGGACAGTTCCTTTAGTTCTCTGATTGTATTTTCGTTTAAGCTTTTCCACATTTCCGCAATCTCCGGATTTACTCCGTTAAAAACTATTGATACCCTTTTGCTGATACCCACAATACGGAATGCATCTTTTTCATGAATCCGGTAGTTCATTTCATTTCCTCCTTTAATTGACAATTGAAAGGTCATTGGTGGATAGGCTTTCAGCAGCTGACCATTATATCTGGCCTCTGAAGGTGTTATACCATGCAAAGCCTGAAACGCTCGTGAAAAAGAATCAGGTGAGCTGTATCCGTATTTGACAGCCAAATCTATAATTCTTACGGTACTGTTATACAGTTCAAATGCAGCCAATGTAAGGCGCCTGCGGCGGATGTACTCAGATATGGTCATACCGGCCAAAAAGGAAAACATCCTTTGAAAGTGATATTCAGAGCAGAATGCCAATCTCGCCGCTTCTTTCAAATCAATCTCACTGTCAAGATTTTCTTCGATATATTTCAATGCATCATTCATTGCTTTTAACGAATCCATACCAAGCCCTCCTTTCATCAACAGAATAGCAGAAAATGATTTTACCTGTCCGATATTCCCTGCACGATTATGTGGGGCCGTTGTGCAATGTGAAGCCAGGTTTTATTCCTGACTCGCTTATTCAACAGACTTCAGCGATTCAATCATGTCGATTGTCTGCAATTTAAAATAGGTGACTATCTGCATAATTACAGTAAATACAATGGTAAGCAGACTTGCCAGAATAAAGCTGGGCCACTTGATTACCTTGAAAAACAAGGGTGCAAACTCTCCAACAATGCCCACAACAAAACCATGCAGGAATATCCCAAAAACCAGACCCACTCCGATACTTATCAAGGTCAGGATAAAGGCCTCCCGGTAAATGTAACCGTTGGTCTCTCCGTCTGTAAAGCCAAGTACCTTGAGAGTTGCGATTTCTCTTGTCCTCTCACTTATATTTATTGATGTCAGATTATACAGAACAATGATTGCCAGGAGTGAAGCCACCACCACAATCAAGATAATAATACTGTTCAGGCGCTCACTGCTTTCAAGGGCTTTTTGCATAACGTCACCGGTATAAACCACATTCAATACCTGATCACTGTCTATCAAATGCTCGGCTAAAGCTTTTTCATCTCCGCTGTGATTGGATACAATGGCGTTATAGGATGGGGTTTCATCGAAAACCTTGCCATACATGGCCCTGTTCATGTAAATATAATTGGAGGCATAGTTCTGGGCCACATCGCTGACAGTCAGCTCATATTCATTATTGTCGGAGTCCTTTACAGGTATGATATCACCTTTTTCAATACCGAAAACTTCCGAGAGATTTTGTGTAATAACAACACCGCTGTCCTTCAAGGATAAGCTGCTCCCGTCAGACCTGCTTTTCAGGTTGTAATAATTATAAAAATCCTCCTCATTCTCAGGTACAATCAAAAAGAGATTCTGCGACTTGTCATCCGTTTCACACTTAAAAGCAGTTTGCCTGATCAAAAGAGGTTCTTTTATCTGTTCCTTCTCCAGCAGATTTTTCAAATCTCCGCCGATCTCTTTGGCTTCTTCATTAAGAATAATCATATTATTGTAACGGAAGATTTCTCCGAACTGTTTTTCAGCAACACCATTCATGCTGTCTCTCAAGCCGAACCCTGCAAGCAGCAGGGAAGTGCAGCCTGCCACTCCGACTATGGTCATAAATGCTCTTTTCTTGTACCGGAACAAATTCCTCATGGTAACCTTCCATGAGAAGGATAGTTTTTTCCATACCGGACGGATTTTTTCCAGCAAAATAGTCTGTCCCTTTTGGGGTGGCACCGGACGCATTAAGGTTGCAGGCTCCTGTTTCAACTCCCTGTTGCAGGAAACGATGGTTACAAAAGTCATAAGCAGCAAAGCAACCGCTAAAATTATTAAAAATAACGGCATATAATATTGGATCACAAGTGACGGCAGTATAAACTGGAAATTGGAATAGATAAGCGGCGGTATAATAGCGCAGCCTGCAAAAAATCCGGCTGCAGCTCCCAAACCGGTGGCCGATAAAACATAGAACAGATAGGTCCTGATTATGCTGTTGTCTTTGTAACCAAGCGAGGCCAAGGTTCCAAGTTCGCTCCGTTCTTCCGCTATCATCCTGGCCATTGAGTTGGAGGTCATAAGCACAACTATAAGTATGAAAAAGAAGGGTAAAACTGCGGCAACCGCAGTAATCACATCTATTCCGGATTTCAGTTCACTGTAGCCTACGGCGGTATCCCTGTCAAAGATATACCACTGTGGTTTTTCAATTTCTGAAATATCAGTTTTCGCTTCGTCTATCTTTGATTGCGCATCAGATATCTCAGTATTGAATTTCTCCAGATTTTCATTGTATTCCTTGTATCCGTCATTAAGTTTCTTTTCATTCCCGGTAATTTCACTTTTGCCTTCTTGAATTTTTACCTTTGCTTTTGCAATTTCAGAGTTAAAGGTGTCAATACCCTTGTTCAGCTCAGCTTCCCGGGCAGTCAACGTATCAATGGAAGCCTTGAGCTTTAATAGTCCTTTATATGCTTCCGAATATTGTCCCAGGGCGGCACTGAGCTGGGCATATTCATTACTGTCGGCTGGAAGCTGCCCCAGCTGTTGCTTCATAGCCCCGATAGCAGAGTCAAGCTCATTTATTTTTGTGTTTAGCTCTTCTTTCTTAATGCCGTTTTGTGTCAATGCAGAATTAATTTCATTCCACCCGTCTGCAATTTTAGCTTTAGCTGATTTGAATTCGGCATTTTGCTTTTCTATATTTTTTTCCAGCTCCAATTCATTTTTGGCAAGCTCAGCCTTTCCGTCCTTCAATTTCTGTGCATTATTATCAAGCTCAGCTTTTGCATCGTCAAGCTTTTTTTTACCTTTTGCCTTTTCATCACTAAGTTTTGTCTGGTTTTCACCAATTTCATCGTTTGCTTCGGTGTAAATCTCCTGATACCGTGCATTCTCTCTGCCGGATTTTATTTTTACCAGCTCATCCTTAAGCTTTGCCGCTGCCTTATCGTAAGCTTTCGAATATGCCGCGGCAGCTTTTGTGTCCTTTGCAGTAATATAAACCTCAGTATAAGCCTCCAAAACAAAATTGCTTTTTTCCACAAAAATAAAGGAAGCCAGCTTACCGTCGCCAATGGTGGTGTTTCCGTAATCCTCCGCCAGATATAATACAGATTCGGCAGTACCTGCAACGGTGAATTCACTGTTCTTCAGTTTTTCACTTATATCGCTTGTTATCCGGACTTTATCTCCTACCTTGTAAGTCCTGTCATCTGCAATACACTCATTTTCCTTTTGAGGCATCCTGCCGCTGATCAGTTTGACTTTATTGACCGTTTGCTCTATTGCATGAACCCGGATGGCTTTATCCTGGTCCAGGACATCCAGAGAATAGCTTGGAATAACGGCATTTGCATTGTTTAAAGTCTTAACCGCATTTACATCTTCGTTTGTCAGGCCCATTGAACTGACGATTTTAAAATCCGTCAGATTGTGGTCTTTATAATAATTATCGGCAACAGATATCATATCCGGTGCAGTTGTCTGTATACCAGCAAAAAAGCCCACACCTATCATAACAATAATAAACAGTGACATATACCTGCCAAAAGATTTCCTTATTTTTTTAAACGTGTTTTTAAACAGCAAGCTAATCACCACACAATCTCTTCCGCTTTTTTAGGATTTTTATTGGTAAAAACATCTTTTACAGTTCCGTTTTTTATTTTGATTACTTTATCTGCTATATCGGCAATTACGGCATTATGGGTGATCAGAACCGTAGTCATGCCCATTTCCCTGCAAGTTTTCTGCAAAAGTTCGATAATCCGCTGCCCTGTCAAGCTGTCCAGTGCACCGGTTGGCTCATCACACAGAAGCAGCTTGGGATTTTTTGCTATGGCTCTTGCTATGGCAACACGCTGCTGCTCTCCGCCCGATAACTGGGCAGGAAAATTTTTCATACGCTCAGACAACCCGACCTGTTCCAGTATGGCTTTGGGATCAAGGGAATCCGGGCAGATCTGGCAGGCCAGCTCAACATTTTCAAGTGCGGTCAGATTACCTACAAGGTTATAAAATTGGAATACAAACCCGATATCCCGGCGCCTGTAGTCCACCAGCCTCCTTTTGTTGTATTTGTGAATATGGTTTCCATCCACCGCTATACTGCCGCTGCTTGGACTGTCCATCCCCCCAAGCAGGTTCAATACTGTTGTTTTTCCTGCACCTGACGGACCTAATATGACAACAAGTTCACCTTTTTCTATTGAAAAAGAACAATTATCAACTGCCGTAATTTTAACATCACCAATTACATACTCTTTCTTTATATTCTCAAATTCAATGAGTGCCATTTATTCGCCTCCGTATTTTATTAAACATTGTGTTGACAATTATACTTGTGTATATTATATTAACATTATGATTCAAAGACAACAATCAGATATTTAATATATGTAAGCTTCTCAACAGATATTGAAAATATGTTTAAAAAATATCAAGTTAAATTTTGTTAACAGGGGGATTGGCATGGAGGACAGGAAACTGGACAGGCGCGTAAAATATACCAAAATGGTTATTAAAGACAGCTTTGTTAAGTTCTTAAAGCAAAAGCCCATTTCAAAGATCTCGGTTAAAGAAATCTGTGATGATGCAGATATAAACCGCGCTACTTTTTATGCGCATTATCTGGATCAGTTTGATTTGCTCCAACGTATTGAAAACGAAATAATTGATGATATTAACGAATATTTGAAAGGTTACGATTTTAAAGACAACAAGCTTATCCCCGTTGAAATGATTGAGAAAATACTTATATATATAGAGGATAATGCAGAAGTTTTTGACCTTTTGCTGAATTTAAACGGGGATATGAAGTTTCAGCAGGAGGTAATTAAAATTATCGGCAGACAGCACTTTATATCCATGCTGGAAAACGATTCTTTAAATAAGGAAGACGCCGAATATATATTCCGTTTTTTAGCAAGCGGCTCAGTGGGAGTCATTCAGATGTGGCTTAAGGAAGGTTTGAAAAGGCCCGTCGGTGATGTGGCGGAATTCATACTGAAAACGGCATTCAATGGCAGGGCAGGGTTTATGTAAGGCAGGCAAATCTTAATCTTTCAATAGTGCCTGAAAATTCACTGCTGCATAACAATAAAAGCAGGGGTATCTTCCAAATAATATGAAGCTACCCCTGTTTTCATTGATTCCGAGCTTTACCGGAACCCCCGCACAACTGCCGTCATCCATTTCTCCGCACAAGATACTGAGCTATTCTTTTCAATCTATCCTCGGAGTGATCAAAGAAATCTTTATATGCTGAACAATAGTAATTTAAAATCGGCTTGCCATTTTCAAACGGTTCCCGGGTTCTTCTGCAGCCGCCCCTGCACAGTTGAAAATGCCTGCATTTGCGGCACTCAGGATCAATATTTTTAGAGACCTCGACAAATCCTATTCCGTTTTGGGATTTTCTCATTTCATCAAAGCCTGAATCCCGTATATTACCAAGATACCATTCATCTATTACATAAAAATCACACGGATATGTACTCCCATCGGCTTCCACTACGTAATAGCAAGTACAGAAGCCCGCCATACCGCAAGAGCTGGGCGGATACCCTGTCAGCATGTCCGTCAGATCGTCAAAGTACCTTATGCTGACCCCGTTTCCGGATATAAAATCCTGATACCACAAATCAAATAATGTATTTAAAAACCGCGAATATCTCGCTGGGGTCAGTGAATAATCCTGTCCTCCTGGCATTTCGTTCAAAGGGTCAAGACATGGTATGAATTGCAGATATTTAAAATTATTCTTTTTGAAAAAGTTGTATACTTTGCTTATATGCCTGGCCGTCACAGCATTTACAACTGTCAGGATGTTATAATCAACCCCGTACTCATTGAAGAGTCCGATTGTATTCATTACCTGGTTAAACGAACCGGCCTCCAGTGTATCAACTCTGTTCATATCATGAATGTCCTTGGGTCCATCCAGGGATATACCCACCAGAAATTTGTTGGCTGCAAGGAACCGGGACCATTGATCATCAATTACCATGCCGTTTGTCTGTATGGAATTATTTATCTTTACATTCTTTGAATTATATTTTTTCTGCAATTCCACAAGCTCCTTATAAAAATCCAGGCCCGCAAGCGTCGGCTCTCCGCCTTGAAAAGCAAAGGTGCATGAACCTTCCGCATATTCCAGGGCTTTTTTGACAAGTATTTCAAGCATATCCCGGCTCATAATCCCGTAAGAGCTCTGGGTTCGGCTTTCGGCAATGGAATGATAGAAACAATATTTACATCGCAAATTACAATTGCTGGAGGCCGGTTTAATTAACAGACTCAATGGCGGCATATTGAATATCCCCTTTATCCTGACAGATATAAAAATAGTTACTGTGTAGTTGTATTAAGATTATTTTTGATATTATCAAATCAAGATAATATTGTCAAATACGCACTGCTTTATGCTTCCTCAATTATTCTTATTCCCCAGGGCTCAATATCAATAGTCTGATCAGAGTCCACCTCTTTACCTGCGAGTAATTCCACTCCTTTTGCATATGGATATTTAAAGGAATTTGGAGACATGGAATAGTTGAAATAATAATGGATGGTTTTCCCTTCCTGGTTTATTCCCGATTTCGTAATCACAGGGAAAGAAATTTCCTGATCCGCCCTCCATAGCCCGGCTTTAACTACAGCATTCTTCAAGATCTTTTCCATTACTTCATAACCCGGAAGACATCCAATATATGTTACCGTTCCTTTGCCGTAATTATTCTGTGTTACAGCCGCATATTTTTCCCAGTACGGATGCTCATACCTTGCAATAACCCTGGCAGAACCGGGAATGAGCAGTTCAATCCATGCGGACAGGGAATTTTTATTTTCATCTACTCCAAAGGGATTGTCCTTCAAGGAAACATTTTTGGCAGATACAAATTGTGAATAGTACACACCGCAAGCCTCCCCGATTATACCCGGCTGACGTGAAGACCTTACCTTGACATTTTCGTCGGAAAAGCCGCTCCTAAATGCATAAACTATATGTCCTCCGTTTCGTGCAAACGTATTCAGCCTGTTGAGAAGCTCGTCGGACGCCGCATACAGCGGCGGAACCACCAATAGTGTGTATTTTTCAATATCTGTGCTGGACGGATCAACAAAATCACACCCGATGTTCATATTATATAAAGCATCGTACATTAACCTCAGCACATCATTGTAATCCAACCCTGCAGCAAAAGATTTAAAGGAATTAAGAGCCGTAAGTGCCTCATTGCTGAAAAGAATGGCAACACTGTTAACTTTCTTTAAATTAATTAGTTTAGGGCTTAACCTTTCAAAATCCCTGCCTATTGTTTTTGCCTCTTCGTAGGTTGGATTGGGTTCGAAATCATGGCTGAGCAGCCCCTTCCAATAAGTCTCGATTGCATTGTGAAGTGAATGCCAGTGCCAGTACGAGACCATATTGGCACCGGATGCAAGGTGGCTGAATGCCTGCAATCTTAATTGTTCAGGATACGGAACCCAGCTGGCAAAGCCCTGGGCTTCTGTCTCCAGTACAAAATAATTATTCTTTTTCATAGAACGTGTTATATCTCCGCCAAATGATATTTCTCTGCCTGTAAGCTCATCCTGGGAAGGATGGTATATGTCAATACCTGCAATGTCCAAGGCTCCCGCCGCATCAAAATGATTAACTGCGGGCTGTATTCCATGGGAATGCCCTTTCCACCCAAGATCGAAGTTATGTGTTACAAACTGGTCTGCCCGCTTGTATTGATTTACTATGGAGACCTGCCATGCCAGAAAGTCGGTAACAAGTTTTCTTTGGAACCTGGCAAACTCCGAACTTAAGCTGGCATTAATGGAGGCGTCCACATTGGGGAAGTCCTCCCAGCTGTTTATCCTGTTGCTCCAATAATCAAGACCGAATTTTTTGTTCAGTTCCTCAAGACTTTGAAACTTTTCTTTTAAATATTTAATAAATAAAAACTGAACATTGGGTCCCGAGGTTTCATAATGCTTGGTTTCGTTATCCACCTGGTATCCGATTACGGCAGGATGAGCCTTAACATGCTCCATGAGCTTCCGTATCACTCTTTCGGAGTAAAATAGATAGGCGGGATTGGTTATATCCATATTCTGGCGGGGACCGTATTTATTCCGTCCCTGCGGGGTAACGGCAAGAACTTCAAGGTGCTCCTTTACCATCCAGGTAGGAACCGCATATGTGGGAGTACCTACAATAACATTGATGCTGGCCTCATGCATGGCCTCAAGTACCCGGTCTATATGTGAAAAATCAAAGGTTCCGTTTTGAGGTTCCAATGTGCCCCACGTAGATTCAGCTATGCGTACAACATTAATACCAGCCTCCTTCATCATCCTGATATCCTTGTCCAGTCTGTCATAAGGCATATATTCGTCATAATAGGCTGCACCATATAATAATTTATTCATGAAAAGCTCCTTTTTTCTTATTTGCCATGCTGTCCTTATAAGGCTATTGCCAGAGATGTGGAATCAAACGGAATCCAAAAATCCGGCAATAGCCTGTATTACAAATATCCTTTTTTAATTATTTATCCGCCAGCACATTACATATTAATTACTTGCCAAATTGATTAACGTAGTCGGTCAATTGTTTCTGCAATTCCGCCTGTATTTTTTCTATTCCGGCTTTCTTTAAATCAGCCTTGAATTTAGCTGTTTCATCATCGACATTCGGTAATAAGCCCGAAAGCAATGCCTTTCCTCTGACATTATAAATATTAGTGCAAGCAGCTATTTCATTTTTAACATTTGTATCTACAAAGTTAAATGAAACAATTGGAGTTGTGGAAGTCTTACCGCCGTCAATCCAGCTCTGTTCAAGACCAATGAGATCTTTGGATACTATGTCTGGATAACGCATGAAGTCCTTGCGTTCCCATCCCCACGGACAGTTTGCCTTCGTAGGGAATCTGGAAGCTCCGTCGGGAAGTGTTTTCATTTGATTGTCACCGATGGCCTGGTAATGTACACCTTCAATGCCGTAGGTGGTAAGATCGAAATAATCCTTGCGGGTACCGAAAAGATTAAGCATCATTAATGCTCTCTCATAATTTTTGGAGTTGGCATTTATGCCCATTCCTGATCTTGCTGCCGAGCTTGATTCATGGATTTTGTCTGCCTGAATGTCATTAACTTCAGGCTTGAATTCGGGATGGAGAGTGGAAGTTGCACTGGCCCATTCAATCATGGCTTCAGCCTGCCCGGATAGTGATCCCAATTTACCCGCTTTAAACTCTTCTACAGCGTCGGTTTTAAGTGCAAGCACATTCTTTGACCAACCACCGGCCTCAAATAGTTTTCTTATTCTTTTTATGCCATCAACAAATTTGGGATCGTCAAGCGCAAAATTTACTTTTCCGTCACCTGTCTCCAGGCTGGTTGTGAACAAAATAGGACTTACATGCAGAAACATCAGGTTATTTTCCTGCTTGTAGAAAAGATTTTTATAAAATTCGTCAATTCCGCTTTGGTAAGGCATTATACCCTTTTCATTTTTTGCGATGGCCAACAGGTAGTTCTCATAATCATCTAAACTTTTTATTTCAGGAAGTCCATATTTTTCTCTTAAGTCACCTCTTGTAATTACCATGGAATGTCCCATTACCTGCTTGTTCAGGTATGGTACCATGTAAATCTTGCCGTCAACCTTTAACTGATCGTAAAAGTCGGAGGGAATTTGTTTGTAATAATCGGGCATATTTTTTTGAAGCATATCCTGGGTAACTTCCATAAAGCCGTGCTTGGTAGCCTGGTCAGTATAAAAAACCCAGTCGGCGGTATAAATCAAATCAAAATCTTCGCCCGATGCAAATACCAGCGGATATTTCTGCTGCCAGTCTGCCCACGGCAGATATTTAACCTCAACAGTAGCATTTATATCAGCTTTCAATTTTTTATTCACTTCTTCATATACCTTTGGTGCATCGGGCTGTTCGTCACCGATCAGGTACATGATAATCTTTGCTTCTTTCGAAATGTCAAGTCCTGTAGATGCAGCTGCGGTTGAAGAAGCTTGAGAAGCTGTGCCGTCGGTACTGCCGGCCGGATTCTGGGCGGTTTGGCCGCAGGCTGTCAGAAGCAGTGAAAGAATAAATACCATCGCCAATACCAGACTTAAACTTTTAAAACCTCTTTTCATAATGATCCTCCTTAGAATATCTTTATTAATAAACTGCACAAGCAGGTTTATCCTTTAACAGCTCCTATGGTAAGTCCCGAAACAAAATATTTTTGAACAAAAGGATACAACAAAATAATAGGTCCCGTGGTTATTATTGTCATTGCAAGCTTTAAGGATTCCGTGGGAATTATAACATTCTCTCTTCCGGGAACATTTGTGAGCTTCTTAAGTGCTTCAGCCCCGGCAACAATTTTATACAAATAATACTGAAGGGAAAAAAGCTTTGCATTCTGCATGAATATAAATGACAGAAACCAATCATTCCAGTACATTAATGCTATGAACAATCCAATGGTTGCCAGAGCAGGCTTTGACAGAGGCAGAATCAAAGTTGTAAAAACCAGGAAATCATTGGCACCATCGATCTTGCCGGATTCTGATATAGCTTCGGGTATACCGTTCATAAAACTTTTCATTACAAGAATATTGAATACACTAAGCATAAACGGCAACAAAAGTCCAAGGATATTGTCATTAAATTTAAGATATCTCACACATAAAATATACCAGGGCACAAGTCCGCCATTGAGGATTGTAGTAAAATAGAAGAAAAATGAGAATTTATTCCTCCATTCAAAATCTTTTCTGGACAGTACATATGCGGTCATTGCAGTTATAAACAAACCGAGCAGCGTACCTGTTATGGTCACGATAATCGTTATTGTATATGAATTAATTAATCCCTCGGGATTTAAAAACGCAGTCTTGTAGGCATCAAGTGTAAATTCTCTTGGGAAAAAACCGTACCCGTGAAGGAGTATTTGCTCCTGGCTTTCGAATGAACCGCTGAGAACCAGCAAAAATGGTATAAGACACAATAAAGATACAACTAAAATAAATATATAACTTATTATTGCAAAAGCAAGCTTATCGCCCGTAAGTTTTTTCATTTCGGCACCTTTCCACTCTGAGTTTTATTGTTATAATTTCAAGTAAAGAAATTAGATGTTACGGATTACTAGTACAGGGCATAGTTCTTATCATATTTTCGTACTGCAAGATTTGCCAGATTTATTATAAGGAAACAAAAAACCGATTGGATGAGTCCTGCAGCCGAGGTCATTCCGAATTCTCTGGTTTCCATTAGGGATCTTGTAACAAAGGTGTCTATAACGTCAGTGTGGCTGTACACCAGGGAATTTTGCCCGACTATCTGATAAAACATGGAGAAATCACCACGGAAGATATTACCTATGGATAAAAGTACAAGAATTATAATTGTAGGTATCAATGACGGCAGAGTAATGTGCATGATCCTCTTAAAAATATTACAGCCGTCTATTTCTGCCGCTTCATACATTTCTCTGTCAATACCGGCTATTGACGCCAGATACATTACGGTACCGTAACCGATACTTTTCCAAAAGGAGAAAAAGAAAATTATAAATACCCATACTACAGGCTTGTCATAAACGTTAACCGGTTCCAAACTCAGGGACTTTAAAAAGTTGTTGAGAAATCCGTACTCAAAGCTGAAAATATTATAGATAAAAGCACCTACGACTACCCAGGAAATAAAATATGGGAGAAACATAACAGTTTGAGTTGTTTTCTTGAAATATTTGCCGGCAAGCTCAGTCAGCATTATGGCAACGGTTATTTGCAGTGTGTTGTTGATAATTATGAAACCCGCATTATATAAGACAGTATTTTTTGCTACTCTGAAAATATCACCGTTAATAAATAAAAACTTGAAGTTTTCAAAACCAATCCAGGGGCTTCCGAAAAGACCGCCTTTATAATCGAACCTTTTAAAAGCCACTACTATTCCGGCCATAGGTAAATAGTTAAATACTATAAAATATAGTACTGCAGGCAGCAGCATCAGTAACAAAAGTTTATATTTCATAAGTTTTTTTAAGAAAGATGTTTTCAAGTGAAGGACCAGCTCCTTTTATTTTGAGAGATTTGAAGTGCAACAACCATAATCAGATATTAGCATCAAAACCATATTGAAAAATTAGAAAATTTCTTTGATTATAGTAATTTTTTTTGATTTAACATTAAAGTAATTCTATCCAGATTATGTTAATAAGTTGTTTATTGCCCAGTCAATTTCGTTATGCTAAAATAGTAGCTACTATGGCATGTCTAATTTTTTATCAGGAGGAAAATCATTTGAAACTTTTGATTGTAGATGATGAGATAAATACACGCAAAGGTATCATCGGAAGACTGCCGTTAAGTGAAATGGGCATTGACGAAGTCTGTGAAGCCGATGACGGAATCAATGGCTTAAAAGCTCTTTCAACTTTCAACCCTGATATAATATTGACGGATGTCAGAATGCCCCGTATGGATGGGGTGGAAATGGCATATAAAATCAGAGAACACCTGTCTTCATGCCCGGTAATATTTATGAGCGGATACTCCGACAAAGAATATCTGAAATCTGCAATCGAGCTCAAAGCACTTAACTATATTGAAAAACCCATAAACATGGATGAGCTGAAAAATGCTCTTTCTGCCTCCATCGCATTTTGTAAGGAAGAAATTGCTAAAAAAAAACTGTTGAAAACCAGCCTTGCACTAATAAGAAATGAACTTGCTCTCCAGCTTGTCGGCAGGACGCCTGACTGGCCGGCCATAGCCGTCAATATTCACGCATCCGGCATAGATATACCGCAGGATGGCTTATTTACAACTGTGCTGTTGCGGATACACACAACCGATTCGACAGTACTTATCAACTCCATAAAAATGATTTTTGATAATATTTTAGTACGTATACACCAGGTTACCGGGCACTCTGGCATTTGGGCGGTAAAAAATGACACATACCTTGTCATTCATTTGTTTGGTAAGCAAAACGAAAGGCATTTGTTTTCGAATGAAAAGCTTGAAAACGCCTGTAATATAATTTTAGATGAAGCAGCTTCCTCACCTGACATTTTTTTATCTCTGGGAAAAACTGCAACGGGGATTCAAAACGTCTATAGCTCGTACGAATCAGCCGTACTTGGAATTCAAAGGGCGTTTTACTATGGCAGCAAATGCATAATAAAGTACTGTAATACTGATAAAAAGCCATATCGGTTCACAGCTCAAAAAATAAAAGATTTTTCCGAATTGATCAGGAAAGAAGAACAAAATAAAGCTGAATTTTTAATAAAAAGTTTGACATCAGATATAAAAAGATTTGATACAACACTCGTCAACGAATGTAAGGACTATTACTACAGACTTCTTCTGGAATTGGTCAGAAACTCCCTGCAATATGGATTCAAGCTTGAGGAAGTGCCTGTACTCGATACCGATATCTGGGAAAAATTTTTAAATTTTGCAACGTTACATGAAATGGAAAGTTTTATATTAAGACAGCTTACATTTTATTTTCAATATATAGCCGATGTAAAGATCAATGACCGGGCTGCCATCAGTGCCATTCAATATATAAAAAACCATTTTCATGAAGAAGGCATGTCGATAAGTAACATAAGTGAATATACCTGTCTTTCACCTGCTTACTTAAGTTCGGTCTTTAAAAAAAGTACCGGGAAAACACTGGTGAAATATATAAATGACTACCGCATAGAAAAAGCAAAGGAAATGCTTCAGGATAAAAAATTAAAAATAACCGATATTTCAGCAAGGGTTGGGT
Source organism: Bacillota bacterium (assembly GCA_023392075.1). Taxonomy (GTDB): domain Bacteria; phylum Bacillota; class Clostridia; order Acetivibrionales; family DSM-1351; genus Ruminiclostridium. The sequence goes on from JAEVZU010000146.1 coordinate 22,899, forward strand.
GCGGCGACAGCAATTACTTTACAAAAATATTCCGGAAAGCCTGTGGTGTTACTCCTTCGGAATACAGGGAGAGGGTACAGAAATGATAAAGAAATTAAAGTCCGTGTTTCTTCTGATAACTGAAATGAAGTTGATGAGAAAGCTGGTACTTTCATATTTTGCATTAATTTTAGTACCTTTAGTACTTATAACAACAGTATTTGCCGACTTCACCACCAAGTTCACCACAAGCCATATAACTTATTCGGCAGAACAGTCCTTTGATCAGGCCTTTTCCTTCCTCACTTTCAAATTGCATAATATACGTGATATCTCCTCAACCTTGATCAGGAATAAGGAATTGATAAATATCCTTGTAGCTCCTCAAAAGGAGGATCTGCTTTCCAGTATCAGCAATATGAACTCCATCGTATTATATGCAACTGCCATTCAGGACGGTATATATGTATCCAGAGTAAGAATATATGTACCTGACGGTTTGATGTATTCCGACGAGAATTTAAACATTTTTAATATGAACCGTATTATTAATACCAAATGGTATGAGGAAATCAACAAACAGGGCCGGACTTATCTATGGCTGCCCTCTTCCTATATGGAGCCCGAGGACAAAAACAACAATCCGCTTCCAAAAAGCCAAAGCAGTGATTCGGGAGATATCCTTTCATTGGCGAGAATTATCGTTCACCCGAATGACTATGTGAAAAAGCTTGGAGCCATACGCTGTGATTTTCCCAAGAGTTCCATCGTTGATATCCTGAAAAAAGCCAACATCATGAATAACAGTGTAACCTATATCATTAATTCGGAAGGCAGTATGGTTGCATCCTCAGACGAAAAACTTACCTATAATCACGGGATTAGCATGTCCCAGCTCAAAAGTCTATCTGCCGGCAAAGGCAGCTGGTCCCAGATACAAAACGGTAATCAAAGCTACTGGGTTGGAGCAAGGCTTGTGGATTCAACGGACTGGTATATGGTTACCGTACTTCCTTCCGACGAAGTTCTCAAGCAGAGCGGCATTTTAAAGAACAAGATGATCCTGATCCTTGTTTTGGTAAGTACCATTGCCATTCTCTTTGCCTATGCAATTTCATACTCTTTTAATAAAAGAATAGTATTACTGGCTTCAAAAATGAGAGATTTGCATAATGGAAAATTAGAACCTCTCGTAGTTCGTAAAAAGAATGATGAGATAAATATGCTCATTGACGATTTTAATTATATGACCGAAAGAATGTCTCAATTAATAAAGGAACAATATAAATCAGGGCAGGAATTGAAGAATTCCGAGCTTAAATCCTTACAGGCCCAGATAAATCCACATTTTCTTTATAATACTCTGGATATGATCAACTGGTACGCCTGGAATAATTCCGGTCAGGAAATTATCACTATTGTTGAGGACCTTGCAAAATTTTACAAATTGAGTCTGAGCAAAGGAAAGGATATTATAACCATTGAAGATGAACTGGCTCATGTATCTCATTATTTTCAGATACAGAATATGAGGTTTGGAAATTTGAATCTAGCCATACATGTGCCTGAAGAAGTAAAAAAATATTCCATTCTCAAGATTACGCTTCAGCCCATTATAGAAAATGCCATACTTCATGGGATTCTCTGCAAGGAAAGCAAGTCCGGAAGTATTAACATAACCGGAACCATTAAAGATAACATCATAGAGTTGACAGTATCGGATGACGGTATCGGAATGGATGAAGAAAAGCTGGAAAAGCTTCAAAGAGGAGAGGTTGGTGCCAGCTCTGAAAATGGATATGGCCTCACAAATATCAACAAAAGAATTCATCTCCATTATGGTGAGGACTTCGGACTCGAATTTTCAAGTCATTATGGGCAAGGCACCGTTGTCAGGGTCAGGTTTCCCGCTGTTAATCTTTAATCCTGCTTTGGCTTTTGTATATCTTTACTTTTTTTGAGCTGCAGCTTTGTAAACTCTGCAATATGGTCATCCAGTTCTTCACTTTTCTTTAAAATTTCTGAATAATCCGAGTCTTCAAGAATCAGAGAATTTAATTTTTCCCGTAATTTTTCAATCTCATTTTTTTTCAATTACATATCCCTCACTTAAAAGTAGATAACAATACTTTTCGAATATATCATAATTTTTCATTCCTGACGACTATAGCCGGTTTATAAAAAGTTACTTTTGTTTAAACTTTGATACCCTCTATTGACAATGTATAACACGCCTCACGCCGGCTATTTCGCCACTTTTCTTTGTCGTCGTCCTTGCCTCGCGTCAGCAAGGCTGCGTTCATCCTCTTGTTGAAGAAGTTGAAGCCCTGATGAAACAGGACGAATAGAAATTTACACTAAAAAAACCCACATCCTGAAGGATATGGGTTTCGGTTAACATAACAATTTCATTTTTCGGTTTCTCTCAGCTGTCCCAGAGTTCCTCCCGGATGCCACTTGATGTATTGCTTTGGTGTAATTCCCTTATCTTCCTGAAGTATTATACTTAAACCCTGCAATACCAGTAGTTCAGCAATAATTGACGCTCTTGGCGCCCGGTCAAGAGTGTCCCCCTACAAACATCCGGCGGAAAAGCTTTAATGCATTTAGATTCTTTTCTGTAAGATATCCACACTTACAGGCAATAATCCGTTCATAACGTCCCTGAGAAATTTTTCTCTCAAGGCCATCTTGCTTTCACTGAGTTTTTTAATCAGATCATTCTGGAACTTCTGCTTTTCCTTTCTTTCCCTCAAATATGCTTCAGCCCTTGAAAGGCTTTCAATGATATCTTTATACCGGGTAGGCTTCAGCAGATAGTCAAATATATTCAGTTTGACTGCTTTCTGAGCATAATCAAATTCCGAGTAGCCGGTAAGAAGAATTACCAGGATATCCTGATTTATCCTCTTGATTCTCTCGGCCAGTTCTATACCTGAGATATTATACATTCTGATATCTGTTATGACTACATCAGGGCAGAGTTTTTCAATGACCGGCAGGGCATCTTCACCGCTGCTGCATTCTGCAACAACAGACCAGTCCCTGTTCAACCGCTTCACAATAGTACTGATTCCCTGAAGTACAATAGTTTCATCATCTACCAATACAATTTTCATATTCAGCCCCCCTCTATATTTTATCCTATAGCGGCAAGGGATTTAAATGAGGTGATTTTCAGATTTTATTTGTGATTTTCGGAATGTGAATGAGTATGATGCATATCCGGCGTATGCCTGTGTATATGTTCCATTCTCTTATGAGTATGAATATGACTATGTTCACTTTCAACTTTATAATCGTGTGTATGGGTATGATGATTATCACTGTGATTGTGCCTGTGTTCGTGGGTAGTTTCCTGGTGTATGTGGATGTGTTTGTGATATTCCGCGCCTGCGAAATATGCACCTGTTATCATTATTACCAATGCAATAATAAACGATATGGTAATTTGCTGGCTAAAGAGCATAACGGATAAAAGCACCCCGATAAAAGGAGCCACGGCATAGTAGGCACTTGTTCTTGCAGCACCAAGTTCCCGTTGCGCAACAATATAAAAATATATGCTGAGGCCGTAGGCTACAAAACCCAGTAACAATGCCATAAACAGGTATAAAAGGTTTGTACTGTACTGCTTTAGTGCAAGTGCGATCACCAGAGACCCCATCCCCGACCCAAACCCTTTAACTATAACTATTTGCAAAGGATCTTTTAAAGACAGCATACGGGTACAGTTGTTTTCAAAACCCCAGCAAAGACATGCCAGCAGAACAAATATTGAGCCCTTAGAAAACGAAATGCTGTGAAAATCCTCAACTGATAAAATCATACTTGACAATGTTATCAGTGAAATAGCAATCCACATCCTTTTTCCAATAGCTTCTTTGAATATCAATAATGCTATAAGTGACGTAGCTACAATTTCAAAGTTGTTCAGCAGGGACGCATTTGCAGATGTTGTCATGGTCAGGCCCAGCATCAGGCAGACAGGTGCAGCTATATCAAGAATAATCATGCCGATGATATATGGCATTTCTTTTTTTGTCATTCCGGCTTCCACCTGTTCATTTTTGCCAAGCCTTTTAATAATATTAATTATCAGCATTCCGCTCCCTGCACCCAGATACAGCAGCGAAGCCATTAAAGCAGAAGGTATTTCCGCCAGTAACAACTTTGAGACAGGCGAACTTATTCCAAAAAGCGCCGCAGCCAGTATTGCCATAAATATTCCTGTTGCTCTATTTTTCACAATATCAATATCCTCCAGTCATCAGCCCTCTGATATCCTTTATCCAAATATTCCTGTCAATATTTAGTTTATTATACTTATTACCTGTTTTCAATGCAAAAAAAATTGCCTATCTAAAGGTTTTATCCTGAAGATAGGCAGTACTAAAGTCAATTACTTTCCATTTATTAGGTTTTTATATAAGCTTTGATTTTTGCAGCAGGTTTCTGACAATAACAGCTACCTCTGCTCTTGTAATATTGGACTTCGGTGCTATAAGAGCATTGCTTTGTCCCTTGACCAATTCAGCTTTCAGGCATGCCGCTATTCCTGATTTGGAATATTCTGCAGCCGTAGTTCCGTCCTTAAATGCCGATAGCAGCTTTTCCTGTTCTCCTGAAGCTAATTGAACCTTCAGGCCTGTAATATCCATAGCCTTTGAAATAATGGCCATTGCCTGTTCCCGGGTCACCTTATCATTGGGCCCGAATTTTCCATTGCCGTAGCCTGCCACCAGACCATACTCACTTGCAATGGATACCGCGTCATAATACCACTTATCCTTTTGCACATCCGTAAAGTTGGATTTTCCTGTTCCAGGACGCATTAATCCAAGTCCGTTTACAACAATTGCTGCAAATTCCGCTCTGGTTATATCTTTTTGTGGTTCGAACATTCCGTCGGTATTACCGGTAATTACAAGTCTTGAACCCATATCATTAACAGCAGCTTTAGCCCAATGCTTTTCAACATCCTCAAATGATTTAGGGCTATAGATTACTGAATAAGTACTATTGGTTAAACTGTTTATTCTGGCATAGTATTTACCGTCTATAACCGTAATCCGGGTTGGTACATGTGAGAAGGTACCGTTTGAATTATACACCACTCCTGTCGTTATTTCAGATGTATCTACTCCTTCGGGCACAGTAAGCATTCTCTCAACATAACCGTTAAATTTTGTTACCTCCACTGATGAACTTCCCCTATAGCAGGTAATGTCAAAGTCAACCGGATTTACAACAACCTCATAGCCTTTGTTGCTTGCAGTATCTTTAACAAGTTTGGCAGCAGCAGCTGAAGAAGCAGAGATTTTAATGTCAACAGTGATATCTTTAAGAGCTATCTGCCTGCCAAGCTTCTCACTTAAATTTTCAATATTTATTTGTGCTGCCGGTATAGTATATGTTGCGTTTTCCGTTTTAATTTCCAGTACAGCCAGTTTTGACTCCATGTACTTTACAATCTGTCCGTTTAATTTACTAATATAAATATCAGCAGATTTTCTTACAGGAATTGTAACAATGGCATTATTTCCTTCCTGCTCTATTTTTTCTTTTACTTTATTCTCATCAATGGTGAAAGTTAAAACAGACCTGTCGTCTATTTTTGATACAGTAACAGTCGCCGCATTCTGAGTTTTACCGTTAACCAGTATAACAACGCCTGTATCTTCCGCAGCAGGAGATGTCCCATTCACGTTGCTTCCGCCGCCGTTGCTCCCTCCGCCGTTATTTCCCCCGCCGTTGTTCCCTCCGCCGTTGTTTCCTCCGCCGTTATCCTGCGCTTGCGGAGTTACCTCATTTGAAGCGGAGGATTCAGGTCCTTCTCCTGCTGCGTTTACTGCTTTAACTGTAAACGAGTAGGAGACTCCATTGGTCAGGCCATCTACTGTTATAGATATTGCACTTCCTGATGTTGAAATTGCACTTCCTGTGGTTGTAATTCCACCCGGGCTTGT
>JAEVZU010000233.1 GCA_023392075.1 Bacillota bacterium
TAACCTCCATGAGCCGCATAGCGGCCACAAAACTGTAATGAAAACCTATATCCTCTATCGCAATGTGGCGAATAAAGGAGGTTAATTGGCCATGTGCGCTTTCAAAGTATTGCTAAAATACTTTGAATATTTCGCACGGCCATAAATTCATAGGTTAGTTTTGGAAGACGAACGCAAGTGAAGTCTTTCAAGCTAACCTCCATGAGCCGCATAGCGGCCACAAAACTGTAATGAAAACCTATATCCTTTATCGCAATGTGGCGAATAAAGGAGGTTAATTGGCCATGTGCGCTTTCAAAGTATTGCAAATACTTTGAATATTTCGCACGGCCATAAATTCACAGGTTAGTTTGAAAGACGATCGCCAGCAGAGCCTTTCAAGCTACCCTCCTCGTCTTCAAACTCCAGCGGAAATGTAATTGTAACTTCCGTCCCTTTGCCTTCCTCACTATGAATTTTTACTCCGTACTCTTCTCCATATAGTATTTTGATCCTTTTGTCCACACTGTTGATTCCAACCTTGGTGTGTCCACTGTTATTCTCGTGGATAAATCCTTCAGGCCGGCTCAATATATTTCTCAAGATTTCAGGCAATATGCCCATACCATCGTCAACCACCTTCAGCACCATCAATTTGTCCCTGCATACGGAAGATATGGATATTTTCCCATTTCCCCTTTTTTTCTCAAAACCATGTATTATGGCATTTTCCACTATGGGCTGAAGGATCAGCTTGGGAACCAGTGCATCCATGAGGCATTCATCAAGATTATATTTGACCTGTATCATATTGCCGTAGGATAAGCTTTGTATCTTAAGATATCCCGAAATATAGTCAATTTCCTCCTGGAGCCTGATAATATTCTTTTTGCTGCTGATACTGCCCCGCAGAAGATTTCCCAGCAGACATACCACTTCACCTATCTCATGTTCATTCCTGAGCTTTGCCATGGAGTTTATGGTTTCCAGTGTATTGTATAAAAAATGCGGATTCATTTTGGATTGCAATGAATCATATTCAAATTGCAAGGCTTTGAGTTCAGCATTCTTGATCTTCATCTTCTCAATATAAACAGTATCTATGAGCTGATTTATCTTATGCCCCATGGTATTGAATTCACATGCCAGCATACCTATTTCATCATAGCTTACAGGTTCTATTGTCCTGGTAAAATCGCCCTTTGACATGGTTTCAATGTTTTTCAGCAGCAGCCGGATATTCTGGGATATATTGTTCGAAATGAACCATGCAAAAATTATTGCGAATAAAATTACTATAACCGCCGTAATAATTATAATCCGCGTAACCTGTGCAGAGCCTCTCAGTATGATGCCCATGTCAAGGATGTGAAGAATCTTGATACCGGAGTTTGATGTACCGAGTACATTGTACATGTACTGGTTGTTGTTGTAAGTCAGGAGGTTTCCCTGATTGCTGCCCATTAGCTTTTTTTCTTTAAGAACATTCACTATTTCCGCATCTTCCTCATGGTCTGCAAGCAGGACATTATTGCTGCCGTCAAGGAGCATTATACTGCTGCCTTCCTTCTTACTGATCCCCTCATAAAGCGTTTCAAAGTATTTGTTATCTATACCCAAAGATATAATACCCATATAACTTGTGGTGTTATTGCTGAACATCGCCCTGTTGACCAGAATCAGACGTTCATCATACCTTACCCATGTGGTTTTGCCCCATCCGGCTTTAACGGTATCAGGCCTGACAAGCTGTTCATATTCTGAAATATCCAGCTCCGCCCCATCCTTTTTAAAAAAGTAAACTTTACCGTTAATATCTCTTATGGCTACAACTTTTATATAATCTTTCATATTCAGCAAGTTAAAGGCGAAACTGTTTATACTGCTTTTCTTGTTATAGTCGGCAACCGTTCCCGTATTGCCGGCACTTATGTACTGGTTGATCTTTGAATTATAATATTGAGAAAATACAAAATCCTCAATTGCAGTGATGGAATATTCAAGGTTAATGCTCAATTGCTGCAGCAGTGCATCGGAAGAATCGATGGTTTCCCCGGTCAGGGCATCACTGGATATTGTATAGCTTTTTATCCCTATAATCAGCGCGGTAACCACTATTAACAATGTAAATGAAATAAAGATCTTGATTCCGATTTTAAGATTCAGAAAGGCTTTTATGACTTTATTCAGCAAATTTATCACCATTCCCGGGCAAAAGTATTATTCCTGTATTTTGTACAAGTATATCACAAATGAATGCTTCTCTCTCACCTTTCCAGGAAAATGTATGACAACAAATTATAATTATATTATAATATTACTGAAACAGAGGAGCCATACTTTAACAAATCAGACAAGCTCCCGTTTGAATACTTTTTTGGAGGATGACCTCATGAAGTTAAGAATTACCAGAAATGATCTGGAGAACCTAAACCCCGAACAAAAGCAAAATCTCTGCGACCTTTGGATCCCGCATGTTTTTGATACCGCAGTGGCAACTGTTTGTGTAGATGCTGCAGAAGAAAGGTTTGAACAGATAGTTTATGTTATTGGCGGAATAAAACTTTTGAAACATCATGATATTCTGCTTTACGATCTTAAACTCATGCCTGATGAGACATTTAAGATCAGGGAAGAGGAGACATATTCGGATAATATTGCTTCAGACAGGATTGACGGCATTGATTCCGAGCCGGCTCCCGAGGAGGAATTTAACTTTGATGAGGATTTCAATTTTGAGTTCCAGCGCCCTGATTCCTATTCCAAGCAGGACTGCCTGCCTCTCCTGGATATAGGTCAGATGATTGATATTCTTGAAAGAAAGAATTTCGGAGAAGGTGATTTTTATCTGTCTGCCTCCATAGGCGATTATGTGATTGAAATGGGCAAGAACGAATTATCAGGCACTGTTCCTTATGATGAAAACAATAAGTCCTGTGAACTCTGTGACATTCTTTGGGAATCTATAAAAGCTGTTTTATAAATTATATTAATATTTTTATGCAAACTATTTTAATTGTACTCCCGTACTAACTTTAATAAATGGATTGCTCACAAAGTACATGCCTGAAATTTACACGGCTCATCACAAGTGTTTTCGTTGTCGCATCCTAAACATCCTGTCTAGGGTTTCAGCGGCAAATCGGCCTCCCGCCGATTTGCCGCTGAAACCGCTCGTGATTCACCCTTAAATTCAGGCGTGTACTTCATTATTTACTGGGATCAGTCCTCATCCACATTAACGTTTCCAACACCTGTACTCAGCTTAACAGAAGGTCCGCCCCCGTTGATATCCCCTTTGAAGTGGAATTTATCATCCGGCCTGGTGTCTGCAAAGCTGCCTTCCAATACACCTACTCCGGTACTTGCATCCAGTGACATCTTTGTATCTTCCGGAACTCTGAAATCAACATTTCCCATTCCAGTTGATGCATCAAATCCACTTATATCGTTAACTTTACCCTTAAAGTCAACATTGCCCGCTCCGGTGCTCAGCTTACAGTTACCCCTCGCTGCAGAGTTGTCTATGTCAATATTGCCGGCTCCGGTACTGATGTCAAATTCAGCATCCATGTCCTTTAAGTCGATATTGCCTGCACCCGTATTAGCTTTTACCTTTTCCGCCTTGACTCCGGCCTTGATATTGCCGGCTCCTGTGCTGAGATCCAACCCCTGGATGCTTTCAGGTATCTTTATGTCATAGTTTATTGTTATCTGATAGGTTTTATAGTTATCCCTCTGCCAATCCCAGAAATTTTCGCCGTCTTTGGTTTTTACGGCTACTAAAACTTCTTTGCCGTTTTGTTCCAGTGAAACAACCATGTTTTCAAGTATTAGCTTCTTGTTTTCCGCTGAAGTTCCCCTTACCTTTTTATCGGCCTTAATAACAATTTGTGAGCCGCCGGCTTGTTTAATATCTATATTTCCTGCACTGGTTTCAACCTTAAGTTCTTCACCTTCAACTTTATCCTGCGAAATATTCTGAGTATAAGTTGATTCTGAACCAATACCACTTAGAATGCTGTTATTTTTCCTGTCGCTTTGGCTTGATTTATACAGTTCATACTCCTTGCCGTTGATCCTTACTCCACATCCCGAAGAGACGATGAGCATTACGGAAATCATTGACAAAGCTATAATAGAAAAATATCTTTTTTTCAATATTTTCAACTCCCATTTTTATAATATACTTAGAATACGCAGTAATTAATAAAATGTCTTAAAATAAGGAACTAATTTCGTATATTTTTAAATCTCGTTATTTAAAGCACGATTAATCAGTCCGCCGGCATATTTCCAGATAAAATAAATCATGAAAGTCTGAACCGGCAGAAAAACGGCACTCTTAAACAATCTTGCGGTTAAAATGGCATAGGCACCCTTATTATATAAAATAACCAACCATATTGTATTAAGTACAAGACTGCAGATTACTATAACTGATAAAACTGCAAAAAATGTTCTCTTGACCGTTATTTTCTTTTTATAAAGAAATACACCGTAAAGAAAGCCTGAAACGAACGCACTGAATGTGAAGCCCGGGAAGAAGGCTCCTTTTGGAAATATAAGCATTCCAAGTACATCTGCAACCGCAGCACCCAATCCGGCCATAACAGGCCCGAATAAAATAGCTGAAACTGCAATTGGAATGAATTCAAAGGAAATTCTTACATAAACGTTTTCAACAGATAAAAATCTTGTCAGGATAACTTCAAGGGCGATAAAAAGCCCCAGCAACAGAATGTTTCTGATTTTGTTGTGCATCATCGGCACTACCTCCTTTTAATGTGCGAGTGCAATTTTTTATTTTTTGGCATTAATAGCCCAAAAATAAAAAACGCCTCATTTTTTGTGTCCCGTTTCCGGGTTACAGTGTAATAAGAAATACACTGTGAAGAGCCACATAAAAGAGGTTTCTCTTTTTGTGGCAGCGGAATGCGAAATCTGCACCGCAAACACCCAAAGTGTTTTTCGTCCAAAAGGCAACTTCCCGTCCCTTTGGCACTTAACGCGCAAAATTCTACTCTGCCAGTTTTTTAGCCAATAACATACAACTGGTATTTTTAATATGTTTATTGACTTTCTTATTCTATATTAATACATATCATATGGCAATATGTATATTTATAAAAATATACGATTAATTTAAATATTTTTTTATTACAGGTGCCATATTTTATCCGGTATGGCCTCCATTTTCATATTTGAATGATTACTTTTATTTTACAATCATGGTCCTGCTGTGACAAACAGAGGCTGTCTCAAAAGAGACAGCCTCCGCTTGTCAGGTATATATGAAATACTCAAATTTTCCAAAAATTCACTTACTGCTATTTCTTGGTAGCTGTTGCCGTAGCAGTTGCCGTTGAGGTTGCTGCCCCCGGTGATTTTGTGGCTGTGCCGGGCGAGGGGGTTGCAAGTCCCGGTGATTTTGTAGCTGTTCCAGGTGAAGTTGTAGTAACGCCGGGTGTAGTAGGAGTAGTTGTCGGCGTTGAAGTCACTGTTGAAGTACCGGTTCCCGGCTCCTCTTTTTTCGCACAGGCTCCCAGGCTCAATACCAAAGCAATTACTATAAATAGAGCAAAAAATCTTTTCATTTACCTAAAATATCCTCCTTTAATTAAAAATATATAAAAAGCTGTACTTCTATTATTAGTAAAATTGCTAAATATATGCAGGTTTTTCCATAAAAAAAATAAAAACGGCAATAAACAATAAAGCCGTTTTTATTCTTATACACATTCGATCGGATTGAGAACCCTATTTGAGATCGAAGACAAGCATTGTAACCTTTCCCCCGTTATCCAGCGGACGGTCGGTATATATTCTGATGTTGTCATAACCCTGATTCGGACCAACCCTGATGTTTGACACCGGCTGTGGATTTAACTTGCCTGAATAGTCATTAAAGTATACCGCCACAGTACTGCTGAACTGGTAAATAACGTTATCCATCTTTATCCTTTTTGAATCCACAGCCTGAACATACCACCACTGTTCTTCCGGATTTGTTATGTGGTTGTAACCCATAATAACATCATTATTCATTTGCATACTTAACACAGTGCCAACTTCAGCATTTGGAATTTCACTTTTTGATGTATAGGTGTACTTGCTGCTGCCCGAGAGCAGTTCATATTTGTATGATCCGCCTGTGCCCACAGGCTTCTCTATACTTTGAACCACCATATCCTTGTCCTGCTCATTGAATATATCATATGTGCATATTACATTGACATCGTTGAAGTCTCCCGTATAACCCAAATACTTTATTTTTCCCGACAATAATCTGCCGTTTGGTATATCGCTCCATCTTACCAGATTAACTGCATAGTTTGTATAATTAAATATCTTTACATTATCGGTAACGTAATTATCACCAATCTTCCTATTGTTTATATCTACCTGATAAGCCGAACTGATATCATATGTCATATTAAGTAAAGCAACCGTATCATCATTTATTAATGAATATTGTACAAGCCTCCACTTAAATGCATACGGGTCTATGTTAACCTTGTAGGTTTTGCGTGAACCATCCACATGGAGCAATTCTACGGTAAAATATTCCTTATTGTAATCGGCCGCTTCCTTTGAGACCATTGTCGAACAATTTAAGACAAAAGCATAATCCTCGTTATTTTCATCAACTTGGTAATAGGCGTCTATGACCTTTCCATCATACCCCAATAAGGCTGTTACACCGTCCCCGGTGTTGAAGGAACCCAGGGAAGAATTAAATCTATTCAGGTTGGCGTATTGGCCAAATTCATAATCAACACTGTTAATCTGCAGAGTTTTTGGTGAATACTTGCTCGGAAGGATACTTGTTATCTCACCCTCAACCTTGTTATCAACCACAAGATAATAAATCAGCACATTGAGCTTATTGTATACCTCATAAACTACATCCTTGTCTTTAATATCTTTTAAAGCAATGATTTCACCAACATTCTTTGTGGCCGGTGATGCAGTGTTATTATATGTATCTCTCAAAATAGGTATATCATCCCTGAAGCTTATGTTACCCAGTTTTTTTGTAGCGGGGTTGAAATTTAAAGCAACCTCCGGCTTGCCATAGACCCAGTTTTCCTGATCGTCCATCAACCCTGCCGAATCTAAAAGAGTTGTATCCGGATCCTGTGTGCTGGCTTTTTTAATATTGGTATTAAGCATTCTTGCAATCATAATCACCACAGCATCAGTCTGAACCGAACTATTGCCGGAATAACTGTAACCGGTGGAAATTCCGAGACTTTTTGCCTTGTCCATATATCCATTGGGCCAGGCTCCTATTATATCTGTCTGGGCATACCCCAACGCCTTCACGACTGCAGTACACAACTGTGCAAAGGTTATTGACTCCTGCGGCTTGAATTTGCCGTCCGAATATGCAGATAAATACCCCAGCTTGGCTGCAGCATTAATATACCCGCAGTATTTTGAATTTGACGATACATCAGGGAAAGTAGTGGAACCTTCCATGGATTGTGCCAGTTCATTGTTTCCGGTAGAGTTGACTATTATTTTTGAGAACACCTCTCTCGTCATCCTGCCGTTGGTTCCTATATCTGAGGCATCCATGACTCCCCACAGTTCCAGCTTTGCAATGGCATCCTCATAATCCGACTGACTTTTTTCAGTTGCTGCAAATGCAGCCACAGATGAAAAAATAAGAATAAAAGCCATAGTCATGGAAATTATCTTTGCCGGCACCTTTTTTAAATTAAATTTAAGCATCTTAATACCTCCGCATCCCATTGTGATAAATAATTTAATTGCCAAATTCACCAGGAAATTTTTAAATTTTATTCAAACCTCAACGCTTCTATGGGATTTAACCTGGCAGCCTTATAGGCCGGGAACAACCCGAATACTATTCCCACTCCCAGTGATATTCCAAAGGACAGCATCATCCAGAAGGGTGAATAAACAGGTGTGGTTATTTTTAAACCGCCTATTATGAAACGTATACAGAACAAGCCTATCAGTATTCCGAGTACTCCTCCTATTCCTGTTATCATAATGGCCTCTATCAGAAACTGAACCATTATATTTTTCCTCTTGGCCCCTATGGCCTTTCTGATACCAATTTCTCTGGTCCTTTCAGTAACAGAAACCAGCATAATGTTCATTATTCCTATACCGCCTACAATCAATGAAATAGCAGCTATTCCGCCCAGTACTATCATAAGCGTATCGGTTATGGAATTGAGTGTTGATAACATCTGAGCCTGATTTCTAACCGAAAAGGCATTGGCATTTCCGAATTTTTCGGTCAGATATGCAGTTAATTTGGTCATGGCCGGATCAACAGTGGCAGCATCTGCCGCCTGTACGGTAAAGTTCGATATTCTGGCATTTCTCCCAAGTCTCTGGGCAACCGTAACCGGAATGATTATCTGATCATCGTCGGAAGAATCCTGACCTCCGTCTATTTCCTGCAACAGACCTACAACCTTGAAAATCTGCCCGTTTATTTTTATTTGCTGTCCTATGGGGTTTTGTCCCTCAAACAGATCGTTGGCCACAGCACTTCCGATTACAGCAGTTTTCAGTTTATAGTCGTTATCAAAGGATAAAACGAAGCGTCCCGACTGGACATGCCTGTTTCTTATGTATTCATAGTCTTCATTTGATCCGATGACGCTGGTATCCCTGCTCTTGCTTCCGGCCTTAACTGTCATATTGCCATTGACAATAGGCGCGATCATGCTTATATCTCCGCTGTTTTCCTCTGCAAAGGTCTTTAATTCTTCATAGGTAATATTCCTGTTACTGCCTCTGCCAGTTATGCTTATAGTAATAATATTACTCCCCAGTCCTTCAATTGAGTCTGTTATGCTCTTTGTGCTTCCCTGGGCAAATGCAACCGCTGTTATTACAGAGCCTACTCCGATTATAACACCAAGCATTGTAAGGAATGAGCGGACCTTATTGCCGGCTATGCTTTTCAATGCCATTTTATAGGCCTGAAAAAAACCCATCTACACCGCCTCCTTATCTTCTGTGATCATCCCGTCCTGAATTCTTACTATTCTGCCGGCTTGTGCTGCAACATTGTTGTCATGTGTTATGAGCACTATGGTATTCCCGTTCTCATGAAGCTGGTGCAGAGTTCTCATTACGTCCGCCCCTGATTTTGAATCGAGATTTCCCGTCGGCTCGTCGGCCAGAATGAGAGGAGGGTTGCTTACCAGCGCCCGTGCAATGGCAACTCTCTGCTGCTGGCCTCCCGATAATTCATTTGGAGTATGGTGGGTTCTATCTCCCAGGCCTACCATTTCCAGTGCCTCTATACTCTTTTTCACCCTTTCCTTATGGCCAACCCCCTGGTATATCAGGGGCAGTTCCACATTTTCAACAGCTGAAAGCTTTTTTAACAGGTTAAAGCCTTGAAATATAAATCCAATTTTAAAATTTCTTATCTCCGCAAGTTGGTTGTCACTTAGTTTACTGACCTCATGCCCATCCAGGTAATAGCTTCCCGATGTAGGTACATCCAGACAGCCCAGCATATTCATCAGCGTAGATTTACCGGAACCCGACGGACCTACAATTGCTACAAATTCGTGTTTGGCAATGTGCAATGAGACATTGTTAAGTGCATAAACCGAGTTCTCACCCATCTCATAGATCTTACACATATTAGATATTTGAATCATATTAACCTCCATGAGCCACATTTGTGGCCACAAAATGTTATGAAAACCTGTATCCTTTATCGCAATGCGGCGAATAAAGGAGGTTAATTGGCCATGTGCGCTTTCAAAGTATTGGAAAATACTTTGAATATTTCGCACGGCCATAAATTCACAGGTTAGTTTGGAAGACGAGCGTTAGCGGAGTCTTTCAAGCTAACCTCCCGAGCCATGTTATGGCTTTGAGCCGCATAGCAGCCACAAAACAGTTATGAAATTTGTCACTCCTCTACCGCTATAAGGCAAATAAAGGAGGTTAAGGTTATTTTCATGTTATTACCGCTGTCCCTGTGAATTTGATTGCCTGTTTGAGCTCCCGGAGCTTCTGTTGTTCTGCGTGCCTCCCGGATAGCCGCCGGCACCGCCTGCAGGCATTACTCTTGTCATGCCTCCTCCTGTGAAGCCTCCGCCTAAACCACCCAGGCTAAAGCCGCTCTGCTGGGAATTTGTACCTGTGGCGGAATTGGCAACAAGCGGCGGAAGTACAACCACATCACCTTCAGTTAATCCGCTCTTGATTTCAACATATTCATCGTTGTTCATACCAAGCTCAACTTCTTTCATAACAGTACCTGCATAATACTCTTGATTTGCAGTAAATGCCGCCGACATTTGCCTTCTTTCAGATGAGCCGGTATTGTTCTGATTCCTGCGTTGATTTGAACTTCCATTATTTGAAGCGGTTGCACCCTCCCGTGTTCCCGGGGTTGATGTTTCCGGTTCCGCTGCTCCTGGGGTTGATACTCCTGGGGTTGAAGTTCCCTGTGCCGGACCATTTGCCGCCCTGCTGCCGGTTCCGCCGGCAGTTTCACTGTTTGCGGCTCCATTTTGTCCCTGGTCCCCCCGCATTCTTCTGTTTACGGGTTGCTGCTGATTGGAATCCTCTGTTCCGATCACTCTGACAAATGCCCTGTCACCCATTTTTGTTACTGCTTCAAGAGGTACCATGAGTGCATTTTCAGCCTGACTTAATATTATATTTGCGTTGGCATTCATTCCGGCCAGCAGGTTTTCTGTTTCATTTATCTTTATCTTAACGTCATATGTAGCAACACCATTTGTTGAAGTACCTTCCATCGCTTTATAGAAAACTTCTCCCGAGAGAGGTTTTTGTTTCGTTTCTTCAAGTGCGTCGATAGTAATCGAGACCTCCTGACCGACCTTGACTTTGGAAATATCAAGTTCATCCACCGATATGGTAAACTGCATTTGCTCAAAATCTCTTATACTGATAAGGATATCCGCTGATTTTATGCTGTCACCTGCAACAGCAGTTTCTCCGGTCACTGTTCCTCCTATGGACGAATATATTTTATAATCCTCCAGTTGCTTTTTTGCAGCCTCCAGCTGATTTTGAAGATCCTGGACCTTGAGATCGTTTGTCTGCGTTGTAATCTCCAGATCATCATTTTCTATTCTGATTAAAACATCGCCCTTTTTAACATATTGATTTTCCTTGACATCAACCGTTGAAAAGGTTCCATTTGAAGATGCTTTCAAGGACTGCTTGCTCGCATATTCAAACTTTGAAACCTCATTGCTCCTCTTTGCCCCGTTGGAGGTGGAAATCTCAACACTTGCCGTATTGGTATCGGTAATCCTTCCGGGATTTTTTACGGTAACCTGGACATTTCTGACTGTTCCTCCGTCAGAAGCTGTATATGTATAATCGTCTATGGCAGTTACTTCTCCCTCAACGGTATCAAATATCTCCTGAACAGACACCTGGGCTTTCTGTCCTGTTTTGATGTCTTTAATGTCTGTTGTGCTTATGGGAACAGATAAGGTAAGCTTTGAGGTATCTGTTATTGTAAACAGTGTCATATTGCTGCTTACATTCTCCCCTGCTTTTGCTGCTATATCGGTAATTTTTCCGTCAAAAGGCGCTGTAACAGTTAAGTTTGAATAGCTCTTCTGGTTGCTGCTGACACTTAATTGCGCCTGGCTTATCTGATTCTCTATTTTTTGGATGTTAAGCTTTGCATCCGTATCATCAATTTCAAAAAGTAAATCCCCCTTTTTTACTTTATCACCTTCCTTAAAATGTGCCTTTGTAATCTTTCCCTGAACATTCGACATGACATCCGATGTGTTGGAAGATGTCACAGTTCCAGAACCTGACAGTGCAACCTCCATATTACCCCTTACGACCTGGGTAGTTCTTTTGGCCGACGCAGAAGTACCGTTTGCCGCCCTGAACTTTGTAACATAAAAAAATCCTATAACTATTGAAATAATAACCAAAGCAACAATAGAAAGTGTTATGAATCTCTTTCTGTTCCACTTTACGCCTTTTTGCATGATTCCACCTCTTCAATTTGTTTTGTTATGAAATGGGTAAATATACCTTTGTACTAATAACAATAGTATTAAATTTTTATGTCAAACCTGTGTTTGAATTGTGAACAAAATGTAAAGTGTCTAAGTTACCACTTTGTGCCGGTTGGTGATAAACTTAGCAGGTAGAAATTTATTAATTATACCGTTACTTCCGCACTAACTTAAATCAATGGTTGCGCACAAAGCGCTTGCTTGAAGTTGCACTCGCATACCGGTATAATCAGCATAACTTCTCCAACTGCAAAGTTGGGAATCAAATTAAACCGGACAGCGGGTTAAGCTAAATATGTGCCTGAAAACGGCTCAAAAAAAAAAGACCTGCGAATTGAGCAGGTCTTTTAAATATCCTATTTTAATTCTGTCTGTAATCAATGATTCTTTTGCTTTTCTTTTCACTTCTGGGAAGGCTTCCAATTCCGCTGACTTCTGCCATGATATGGATTCCTATCCTCTTCTTGAATAAATCGACAATGTTATATTCAATATCTTCACGTTCGGTATCTCCGTCAGAGTTGTATTCCGCCTTTAAGGTCATGACATCCTTACCGTTTACATGGTCGATAATGATCTGGTATTCACTGCTGACCCCCTCCACTTCCCTGAGGATTTCGTCAATCTGGCCGGGGTATATATTTACTCCCTTGACCTTTACCATATCATCCGTGCGTCCGATAATTCTGTCGATACGCGGATATGAAAGGCCGCAGGCGCATTTGCCTGGAATTATCCTTGTTAGGTCTCTTGTGCGGTATCTCAGCAGCGGAGCACCTTCTTTTCTCAAGGTGGTGATGACAAGCTCACCTACCTCTCCCTCCGGCAGTACTTCCCCGGTAACTGAATCTATTATTTCAAAGTAAAGAAAATCATCGAAATAGTGCATACCTTCATGGCAGTCACAATCTATTGCAATACCCGGGCCATATATTTCTGTAAGACCATATATATCATATATTTCAATACCAAGTTCATTCCTGATACGCTGTCTCATTTTTTCTCCCCAGCGTTCGGAACCTATAACACCTTTTTTCAGCTTAATGTCGGAACACAGTCCTCTCTTTTCAACCTCCTCGGCCAGAACCAGGGCGTATGAGGAAGTACCTATTATTACGGTGGATTTCAGATCTATCATCATCTGAAGCTGCTTATCCGTATTTCCGGGTCCCATTGGCACTGCCATTGCTCCCAGCTTTTCGCAGCCGGCCTGAAAACCTATACCCGCAGTCCACAATCCGTAACCCGGAGTTATCTGAATACGGTCCAAAGGAGTGATGCCGGCAATTTCAAAACATCTGGCCATCATTTCTGCCCAGTCTGCCACATCCTGAGCCGTATATGGAATTATAATAGGTTTTCCCGTGGTTCCTGAGGAAGAATGAATCCTGACAATCTTTTCATCCGGAACTGACTGCAGCCCCAACGGATATGCCTGCCTTAATTCCTCCTTGGTGGTAAAAGGGAGTTTTTTTATCATCTCCATGGAAGTGATTTCGTTTATATTAACACTGCTCTTTTGAAACTTTCCCCTGTAAAAAGGACTGTTATCAGATACATTTACAAGCAATTCCTTAAAAAGCTCAAATTGACCTCGACTCATCTCTACTCATCTCTTCTTTCTATTATTTTTTTATTTAATTATATAAATTTTCTCTTTATTTGTCCATTGAGGCTGTTAATTTAAATTTTGTTTTACCCTTAGTTGTTTTTTATGTCAACTGGCACTTCCGTACTAACTTCATAAAATAAGAGTGCACCCAAAACAATTACGTAAATTGTATCGCCTCATTTCATCTTCCGGGACGGTTTCCCTTCTGATAATACCTATTTCTTGATTCTTATGTTATTTTAATTGTGGTATCCATGAGACGATAGCTATGCAGCTTAAAACCGCCCCAATTGATAGTGTTCCGACCCAGTCCACCCGTTCAGGAAAATCCTTTTTAATAAGGCTTAGAATCAGCACATTGCATATAGAAATTGCTAATCCCAGTATCGCTGTGCCAACAAATAACCCTATACTGCCAGATGAAGAGCGCAAAACAATACCCAGTGTAAGTAACACAACAGCCCAAAACAATACCGGTCTGGTTCCAAATTTACATGCCAGTACAGGAGCAAAAGGTGAAAACAAAGCAAATGCAAATAATGGAAGGGTAGTAATCATGCCAGCCAATGTATTTGAAATGTGTAAGCTATCCCGGATAAGACTGACTAAGGTCCAACTGATGTTAAGGGTGCTCTTAAATTAGCTGAAATAAAAATAATTCCGATTATTAGCATAATTGATGTCGTTTTTATTGAATGTGAATATAAGTTCTTATTCTGTTTGTTGTTTGTTTGATTCATTGTGTATATTTCTCCTTAGAATTTCGTTCTCTACTTTTATTCATTCATCATCGCACGCAAGTATTTTTTGGCAGAGTTTAAATATTGATTGACATTTTCTAAAGCAAGTTGGGGGGTTCCTGCCTGAATTGCCTGAAAGAGCTCGGTGTGAATCTCAGTTTCCCAATTAACCGGATGTTTAGCTTGCATCATTCCATCAATAGAGTATTGTAGAGCGTCTGTGATATGTTCGTATAGCTCTATAAACATTTTATTGTGTGTAGCCCTTACAACGGATTTATGAAAAGTAATGTCCGCTTTGATTAATTGGAATGAATCATTATTTTTAGCTGCTATTTTGCAGTCATTAAGGCAGCTTGCCATTTGCTCTAAGTCCTCTGCTGTTCTTCTCTCAGCAGCGAGTTGGGCTGCTTCGCGCTCAAAGCTTAAACGGACTTCCAATGTTTCCAAAAGATCATTTTTTTTGATTTTCTTTTCTAATGCCAGTGCCAAATTACTATCGGACTTTACAGTAGTACCGATACCTTGTCGAGTTTCGAGTAACCCAACATGAACTAAGGATTGTATCCCCTCTCTTAATGTGTTTCTGCTCACTTCGAACAGTTCCATTAATTCCGGTTCCGTAGGAATTTTTTCTCCAACCTTCCACTGACCGTTTTCTATCATTTGTTCGATTTGGGAAGTAACTTGACCGGCTAAAGTTGATCGGTTTGCTTTTTGGATTGATATATTATAGTTTTCTTCTTTAATCATAAGATTGTATAATCCTCCTTTCATAATAACGACTACGCTTTATGGTTCATCGACACCAAATGATACCTTCATTTCCATAAAAGTAAAAAGAACATGGACAGATGAAAAACTGACCATGTTCTCTCTGCTGTACAGGCGAAAATACATATTCCCGACTCAGCGGAACATAGAAAATACGTTACCCACTTGAGATTGGACCAGAGCATCTTGCTGCGTACTATGTTTAATTTTCGTTTGTTTGGTCCTTCTTCTGATTATATTCTTCTTTATGCTTATGAAAGAAATCAGAGAAGTTCTCATACGTAAATTTTTTGTAACCACTGAGATCATCAGAAATTTGTAACCAGAAGCAAGCTGGAACTTCACCAGTCCTAAGATTCTTTTTAATACATAAGTCGCATCCCTCTGAGTGATTGAGTGGATGGTTTTTACAGCCTGTAACTATGCAAGTACAAAAATGCTTATCCATGTTCTACCTCCTGTTATTTTAACTTTTGCGTACATTTACATTTCCTCTTCATCGTTTACTGGTTCCCTCCATATAGCAGGGCCTTTTTAGGCTGTATTGATTTTTAGCCAATAGAATCTGATTTTTTATAGTAGGTTACATCAATCGTAGGATGAATGGATGATGGAATGTCTATAAAAATAAATTATAGCATCCTTATTGTAATTTTTCAAATCAATTTGTTGAATTGCAAATTTTCTAATTCCACCAGTTAGGCAAACTGCTAAATGAAGTCGCCAAAACTACCATACCAATAAAGGAATATAAAAAACCAAATAAACCCAAGGGAGAGAGTGTTCGGTTTTCGCGCAGTCTGATATTGGCCCGAAGTACAGCTATCCAAAACAAAAATACCGCCCCTTTGTCCTCATGGGCGGTATCCTGTGTAATGTGATAGCTCATATTTTATTTTTGCCTTATATCGGGCTTGTCTTGCAGTTTCCTAATATAAAAGGCCCCACCCGATGGTCGAGTCGCTGCGACGGCTATAAAATACTTGTTTTGAACCCTACCATTTCAAGTAAGCGCTTTGTGTGCAATCCATTGCTTGAAGTTAGTATGGAAGTACCGGTATGCCCAACAACACTTTTACAGGTAAAATTGAGCAGCTATTTATGTGTGTTGTACCCAAGTACTGTAAACTACAAATTCCAACAACTGTTTTGTTTATTTAATAACCCCCGAAATGTTCTTTTCTTATCCTGCTGTAATAATCAACAACATTTCTTTCATATTCGCTTTCCATCAGTTCCGATGACAAAAGGAAATCAGCGGTGGACTGGTTCATGGCCACAGGTATATCATAGAGAACGGCTATTCTCAGCAATGCCTTGACATCGGGGTCATGGGGCTGTGAAGTGAGCGGATCCCAGAAGA
>JAEVZU010000152.1 GCA_023392075.1 Bacillota bacterium
AATTTGATTTTTCCTTTATGATACAGTCATACCCGAGTTTAAACGCTTTTTGATTTAATTCCCTGAATTTCTGAGGTACATTTTCAATAATAGCCTGTTCTATGGTTTCCCTGCTGAAAGGCATTTGTCCTGCCGCCGCAGCCGCACCCAGCAGGACAACATTTACTGCTTTAACGCTGCCCGCCTCATTTGCAATGGCATATCCGTCAATAAAATGAATATGTCCGGCATTACCCTTGATATAATCGGTTATTTTACTAATATCATATTGCGAGGTTCCCAGAGATGCCGAAACAGGCTTGATTATCTGTGTATTTACAATGCAGCAGCCGCCTTTCTTCAATCTCGGAAGACTGCGGGCAGCCTCGGACAATTCAAAAGCTATAATCATGTCTGCACTTGCCATTGGAATTATTGAACCGGCTTTTTCACTGCCAATCCTTACATGGCTTACCACGCAGCCCCCTCTCTGGGACATTCCGATGGTTTCGGACGTTCTTGCAAAGTTTCCCTGTCTGATGGCCGCAGCTGCAATCAGACGCGAAGCCAGTACGGTACCCTGACCGCCGACTCCGGCTATCAATATATCATACTTCCGGTCAATGTTTGCTTTATTATCCATTTTGAGAACCTCCTATAGCATTGAAAGGACATACGTTTATACATAAGCCGCAGCCGTAACAAAGCGAAGGCTCAATAACTACATTTCCGTCCACGGTAGATATGGCCGGACACCCTATTTCAGTGATACATTTCCTGCATTTCCTGCAATTTTCCCGAACGGTATTTTTTACAACAGGCTTGAACAGTGCAATACACGGAGCTTCAAATATAACTACCGAAGGGCCTTTAAAGTCCGCCGCCTGCTTTATCAGTTCTACCGAATTTTTAAAGTCCAGCGGATTTCCCTTTACTATATGCCTGACACCGCAGGCCTTTACAACTCCGTATATGTCAATTTTCTCGGATATGCTGTTCATCATTGTCCTGCCTATGCCCGGATGTGGCTGATGGCCGGTCATTGCAGTCGTGCTGTTGTCAAGTATAACTATAGTGATGTCTGTTTTATTATATACGGCATTTACAATTCCGGGAATCCCTGTGTGGAAAAAGGTTGAATCCCCTATAAAAGCAATGCACTGCGTACCGGGTTCGGTTCTCTTTATTCCCTGAGCTACCGTGATGCCGGCACCCATACATAAACAGGTATCCACCATTTCCAGCGGCTTTGCATTTCCGAGAGTATAACAGCCGATATCGCCGGTAAAAACGGCTTTTTGCCCCTTCATTGCCATCTTGACCGCATAGAAGGAAGCTCTGTGGGGACAGCCCGCACACAATACCGGCTGTCTTACAGGCAGTTCAGGCAAAGCCGCTTTTGGTGCAGCGTCGGTCTTTAGCCCGAGAAATTTGGCAAGTGCTTCATAAACCAACTCGAAAGTGTACTCTCCTGCAAAAGGAAGGTCTCCTGATTTTTTCCCGAGGATCTTTACGCTTTTGCCTGTTGAAGCACACAGCATGGTAAGTTCCTCTTCCAGAACCGGATCAAGCTCTTCAAAAACCAGAACCTGCTCAAGTCCTGAAAGGAATTCCTCAGCCTTTGCCCCTGGAAGAGGATACGGCGTACCCACCTTGAATACCTTTACTTGGGCCTGGAGTCTGTCCAGTGCTTCAACCGCGTAAGTATAGGCTACACCGGACGCAGCAATGCCCAGCTTTCCTGACCCGTATACCCTGTTGAAGTCCAGTCCGGAAAAGACCTCTCCGAGCTTGTGCTGCAGCTGTTCTATATGAAGATGCTTTCTATAAGCAAGACTTGGAAATATGACCCACTTGGGATCCTTTACAAACCCCTCCGGCTTATGCTCCGTTTTACTGTCATCAATATCTATTGTCGCACAGGCATGACATACTCTGGTGGTCGGTCTTAAAAATACCGGCAGTTCCACAAGCTCCGACAGTTCGAAGGCATACCGCACCATTTCAAAAGCTTCTTCCGGTGTAGACGGATCAAGTACGGGAAGATTTGAAAATCTCGCAAAATGTCTTGTGTCCTGCTCTGTCTGAGATGAAAAGGGGCCCGGATCATCTGCAACCAAAACGACCATTCCACCCTTTACACCTATATATGCCAGACTCATTAAGGGATCTGATGCTACATTCAGACCTACCTGCTTCATGGTTACCATTGTTCTGGCTCCGCTGTAAGCCGCTCCTGCGGCAATTTCCATGGCGGACTTTTCATTAACCGACCACTCGACATATATGTCGCCCGGATTATTATGTGCTACCGTCTCCAACACTTCAGTGGAAGGAGTTCCGGGATATCCTGTAACTACATTGACTCCTGCTTTTATAGCTCCAAGGGCAATTGCTTCATTACCCATAAGTAATTTTTTTCCCATTTGACCTCCTAAGGCCTGAAAATCAGCCTTAATGTATAAATTAACCCGTCATTGATATATACATATAAAATTTATTAACAGACATACTGTTAGAGTATATGTATGAATCTCTGTGTAAAAAATTATAACATAGATTTTATATATTTGGACAAAAAACTACATTGCCAATATCAAATAAATCTATAGTGTTTGTATGGAAAATTATATATAATATAACTATGGAAAATACATTCTGTATTTCAG
>JAEVZU010000256.1 GCA_023392075.1 Bacillota bacterium
GTTTGGCGGGAAGAATAAAGGAAAATGTAGCAAGAGTCATTGTCGGAAAGGAAGATATCATTGACCTGGCAACAATATGTCTGATTACCGGCGGTCACATGCTGCTGGAAGATGTTCCAGGCACGGGAAAGACAGTATTTGCAAAGACCCTGGCGTCATCCGTCGACTGTTCCTTCCACAGGATACAGTTTACTCCCGACCTGCTGCCGTCAGACGTGACAGGTATCAACTTTTTTAATCAAAAGGAAAATAACTTTGTATTCAGGCCCGGTCCCATATTTTCAAACATAGTTCTGGCAGATGAAATAAACCGTGCAACTCCCAGAACGCAGTCAGCCATGCTGGAATGTATGGAAGAACACCAGGTTACCATAGACGGAGAGACCAGAAACCTGTCTGCACCGTTTCTGGTGATAGCAACCCAGAATCCCGTGGAGATACAAGGTACTTTTCCGCTGCCGGAGGCCCAGCTCGACCGTTTTCTGATCAAAACTTCAATGGGTTATCCTGATACACGGGAAGGAATAAACATATTAAAAAGATTTAAAGAGAATAATCCGCTTGCCGAGCTGAAGGCAGCAGCCTCGGCTGCTGAAATAATCCAAGCCTCCAGGCTCTATTCACAGGTCAAGGTATCCGATGATATTTTGGAGTACATAACAAAAATAACCGAAGCCACCAGAAAGCACCCGAATTCACATCTGGGGGTGAGCCCAAGAGGAGCGCTGGCGCTGCTTAAAGCCGTACAGGTATACGCTTTGCTGAAATCCAGGACCTTTGTAACGCCGGATGATGTGAAAGCCATGGCAGCACCGGTTATGGCACACAGGATCATTCCAAAGGGATTATCTACCGAAAATGTCAGCGCAAGTGATAAAATTATTTCGGATGTTCTTGCGCATACTGCCGTTCCGCTTGAACAGGCCGGATAAGGAGGGCGTATGTTATTTCTGCAAATTGTGCTGGCTTTGCCTCTGTTAATTTTCGTGGAAATGTTTCTTTACAGAAAATTTTTACTCAAAGGTATGGTCTACAGAAGAAGCATATCTGAGACTTCCGCTTTCGAGGGTGAAAAAATTTTTCTTATAGAGGAAATAGAAAACAATAACCTTCTGCCCATACCCTGGATGAAGGCGGAGTCGAGAATAAGCCCGAATTT
Organism: Bacillota bacterium; assembly: GCA_023392075.1. Taxonomy (GTDB): domain Bacteria; phylum Bacillota; class Clostridia; order Acetivibrionales; family DSM-1351; genus Ruminiclostridium. Next base: position 1,160 of record JAEVZU010000256.1, read on the forward strand.
ACAGCTGACTTCTGCAATAAACATGGAACAGGAAGAGGGCGGCTACCATAGAAGCGTATTTTCCATTATGCCGTTTTACCGGATCAAGAGAAAGCATGAAGTCACCTGCCTTAAAAGAGGTGATTACAATGTGGGGAATGTAACTATAACTTCAGGAGATATTTTTGGTTTTGTATCAAAAATTACCTCATATGACAATGAAACGAGACTATTGGTATATCCAAATCCCTTGAAGCACGACAGGTTGATGGAATGTTTTCATTCGCTGCAGGGCGATGTTGTGGTCAGGAGATTTATAAATCCGGATCCGTTTCTGGTTGCAGGTGTAAGGGAATATCGGTCCGGCGACCCCATGTCGTCGGTAAACTGGAAGGCAACTGCAAGAACTAATTCGCTGCAGGTGTTCAAATATGATTATACCGCAAACTCCAATATACTTATATTATTTAATATTGACAGCAGCAGCAAGCAGGATCCGTTTCCAAACGAGGAAGAGTGCCGGCAGATAGAATTCGGAATACATTTTTGTGCCGCGGTGGCAGAAAAAGCCATAAAGCAGGGAATTGCCACAGGTTTTTGCTCAAACGGGCATTTCAGAGATATGACCGAGTTTGTCAGTATTCCTGCCAGATGCAGCAAGCCTCAGCTTTTTATAATTTTAGAGGCGATGGCAAAGCTTCAGCTTCACAGAGTCTTATCCTTTTATACCATGATAAAAAATATGAGGAGCTCCATACCCAAGGATACGGATGTACTGATAGTTACACTGTATTCGGATGAGAGCATAGAGGAGGAAATATTTCATCTCCGGCGTGACGGACACAAGGTTGAGACCCTTATCATCAGGGAAAGAGAGGTGGTATGATGTTTGGAATTTTTTCAATAACTGCAATTCTTGAAATACTGGTTTTATTGCCGGAATTTTATATATTGCTGCAGTTCTTCATGCCTCCCGCCATGGCATTTATGGTGTCCTGTCTTGCAAATATTGTAACTTTAACGGCAATTTTAATATGCAGATTTAAGCCGGGACCTTTTGTTTACAAAGCCATAACCCTTGTGTTATCGGTACTAGCGGCACTGCTTGCAGTTGGAGTAAGCCCTGCGGCCTTATTTACAGCCATTATATGCATGTTTATTTTCAGCCGTGTTAAAATAAATATTACCACGGGCAGGGACATTGCAATACAACTTGCAACGGCCACCGTGATTTCCAATATATTGCTTGCTTTAATCTTTTTTTACACTAATTCGTCAGATATGGCGTTTTTTGGTTATACCGCCATATGTATTTCAACTGTTACGGCAATCATAATCCTGATAATGAAGCAGGTGGATGATTCCAGAAGGTTTGGAAAAAACAGCATGGGCATCAGCAGCACACAACGTAAAAACAATCAGGTATTTGCCGGCATTATCCTGGCAGTCCTGCTCCTGGTGGGTTCCTTTGGACAGGTAACAACTATATATAAGTCTGTGCTCGGCCTTATAGGGAGATTTTTCGCTCTGCTTGCCGGTTTGCTGACCGGCGGGGATAAAGATATGCAGGTTCCCGAACAGCAGATGCAGGACTTTATTTTCAATCAGGAGGCTAAGGACCCTTCCTTGTTTGATAAAATAATATATATGCTTGTTAATATTATTGGAACTCTGCTGGTTATAGGCTTTATTGTCTTTTGTATTTATCATGTACTGAAGCTTTTAATCAGATTGTTCATCAAACTTATCAAATGGTTTGGCAGCGGTGAACATACAATTGAAATGGTTACCGAGAACGGCCATACTGATGAAAAGGAGAGTTTGCTGGACAGGAACCTGAAAAATCTGGCTTCCAGATTTCAAAACCTGGCAGCGGGTATCCTTAAAAGGGAAGTTCCATACGATAAATTACCCGATGATACAGCTAAAGTAAGAAGGCTGATGAAATACTTTATCAGCATGATAAGAAAGTCGGGAGTAAAAGTGACAAATGCTTCTACGGCACAGGAGATATGCCGCGAGGCAGGCGGCATATCTCTTGTGCCAGAGCAGTTTAATGCGCTGCTGGCGGAGTGCTACGACAAAGCGCGGTATGACAATACCGCACCTTCAAAGGAACAGCTCCGCCAGCTGGAGGAAAAGCTGCTGAAACATTAAATAATTACAGTTCCCTGTTATGAGAACAGAGTTATGAGAACGGAAAACCCGTGGAGTAGTAGATTTTACTATACTCCACGGGTTTTTAAACAGATTTTCTTATCAGCTTGGTCTCATCACTGCCATATTCCGGTTCCGGTATACGGGATCATGCTGTCTATATTCCTTCCGTTCAAAATGATATTGCCTGCTCCATAGAGCATACGCCAGTAAACATTGCAATTTGTAATGGTATTTCCGGAAATGTCAAAATTATTGCAGCCCGCACCGGGAATAGTAACACCGTCGCTGTATACGGGTTTGTCAA
>JAEVZU010000261.1 GCA_023392075.1 Bacillota bacterium
TACCCTCTATTGACAATGTACAATACGTTTTTGAGTGGTTAATTTGCCCTGCGGCTGCGTTGAAGCCGCTTGCAAGGCACAAAGCCTTACTGCACGCCTTTGCCTTGTCGCAAGCCAAATTATCTCACTCAAAAATCACCGACCTCGCACCGAGATATTTTGGCAATTTTCGAGGAGGATGGACGCAGCCTTGCTGACGCAAGGCAAGGACGACGACAAAGAAAAGTGGCAAAATAGCCGGAGTGAGGCGTGTTATACATTGTCAATAGAGGGTAATCTGATTACATTTTAGCATAATAAACGTACAAGAAAATTACATTAAGTTCAAATTTAGATTTCAAATTCAATTCATATATTCAAACAATGATGCCCTCTATTGAACAAAGAAAAGTGGCAAAATAGCCGGCGTTAGGCGGGTTATACCTTGTCAATAGAGGATTATATTCCCTGAATATTAAAGCATCTAAAATTTATACTTTTCCGGACAATAAAAAAGGATAAGTCCAACCTTTAGAAGAACTTAACCTCGAATACCGTCATTATTAATTTTCATATAAATAAACCCGCAAATACGGCATATCACTTGTTCCTGCATTTACTGCACAAGCCGTAAAACTGAACTCTATGGTCCCTGACAAGGAACCCGTTCTTATTTAATATCTGCTCTTCAAGTGAATCCAGGAGATCTTCCTCCACCTCCGATACTGAGCCGCAGGAACTGCATATCAAATGGTGGTGTGTGTGATCCTCATTGGGCTTAACCAGCTCGTAGCGGCTAAAACCATCGTCAAAATCCAGCCTGTGTACAAGTCCGAGCTTTTCCAGAAGAATCATTGTCCTGTATACTGTCGCTAAGCCTATCTCAGGATGCTTCAATTTAACAACATTAAACAGTTCTTCGGCACTTACATGCTGACCGGAGCATTGAAGCATAGCTTCCAGAATAGCGGCCCTCTGACCTGTGAATTTGTATCCGCATTCTTTTAACTTTTCCTTTAAAAAGCCATTGTCACCAGTATTCAAAAATAAAACTCCCTTCAGTTTTTTTGCAGGACTTCTCTTTTCAAAATATATTTTACCACATCCAGTGGTCTGTAACATCTAAATTCATACATTGCCGTCGGTTAAATTTCCCCGCCGGCTCTTCCTTCATCATATAATGAGGATACACCATATATTCCAGGAGTATCCTCAACTATATATTCCAAAAATCCGGTACTAAAATTTTCAGTTGTTCCGACAAAAATTGATAATAATTCTCAATTTTCTTATTATTATATTAATCTAATTGATAATCATTGTCAATATAGTTCCGGGATTCCTAATGCGGTTCGAGGGGTACCGGATTTTGTACCTTGCCGGGTGTTACCGAAAACCCTCCGGGGTAATCCAGCATAGCCGATATGACCCTCACGGCTTCAGCCCTTGTGATTGTTTTTCCCGGCTTGAAGGTGCCGTCCGGATAGCCCGATAAAATATTATTCAGGGAAAGCAAAATGATTGATTTATTTGACCAGGGATTAGTTTCAGGACTTACATCACTGTAAATATTTTGAGAAAAATTAACTGTATCCGGGCTGAATAAAACCTTATCACAAATAACAGCAAATTCTTCCCTGGTGATATTTTTATTGGGATAGAATAAATTCCCGCCATAGCCTGCAAATATACCGTACTGTTTTGTAATTGATATCTGTTTTGCAGCCCAGTGACCACCCGTATCCGAAAATGTACCTGAACCGGTTTCATTCTGCAGCCCCAGAAAATTTACAAATAGTGCCGCTGCTTGTGCCCTGGTGAGATTTCCATTTGGTACAAAACGTTTATCGGGAAAACCGGATATGATTCCTTTCTGAGTCAGATTGAGAATATAACTCTGTGCCCAGTTGTTTTCTATATCTATAAACGGTTTGCCCAGCAGCCATAAACTGTAATTTTTCCAAATACGTTCGGGTTCCTGACCCAAAGCCCAGCTTCCTGCACCTGCCAGGCCATACTTGGATACCAGCGAAAGCTTTTTCTCAATAGAAGTATCATTCTCATACCAAATATCATAAGTTCCGGCTGAAAGCCGGTTACTTCCCCATATAACTGCATTATCCGTATCGGACAATACCAGAGTAGCCCTGGCACACTGAGCGCTGCTATCATACCAGGTTACAGCCTTATATGCAGATACAAGCCTGTCAACGTCTGATATGGTAACCCCGTAGCCGCCTGCAGCAGCCCCCTGCTTCCAGTACCTTCCGTAAAAGGGAATGCCAAGCATGACTTTTGCGGGAGGTACGTATTTCAGGGCATATTTTACAGATTGCTCTGCAAAGGATAAACTTGCAACAGCACCCGGCGTGCCGCCTGTGTAATGTTCATCATACGCCATTATAAATAACATGTCACCGGCAGAACCCAATGCCTTATAATCATAGGACCCCTGCCACCCGGTTGTGAGATTCCAGGGATTTGCAGCAACACATACATACAGGACTTTGGATCTTGGAAGAGCAGCTCTCAGCAGCCTTACAAAATCTGTAAAAGCATCTCTGTCAGCCTCTGTGAGATTTTGAATATCGATATTCACGCCGTCGCATTCCAATTCCGACACCTTTGCAGCCAATTCAGCTGCAAAAGCAGACCTGTTTGCAACCGCAGCCCGGCCCAGAACACGGTCCCAGTTGTTGCTCAAATATGGTATGACCTTGATTCCTTTGGCATGAATGCTGTACACAAAAAGAGGATCTGCCTTTATTGTAGTTTTAAGAGTACCGTTACCGTTTATCTCAAAGTAATCCGGACAGACCGTCGTCAGATTTGCTCCGGTCACATTTACGCTGTTGATATAGGTTGTGGTACTCCCTCCGTATAAATAGCTCAAACTTTCATAAGCACTTGTATTAGTCTGTAATAATATGGTAAAGATAATAATAAAAATAGAGCATTTTTTTAAGTGCATTATTGACATCCTCCCAATTTATTTCATAAAGTCAGCCGATATTAATTGACTTTATTATTGTTTACATACAGAATTTTGATATTCACAATAAAAGACGTCAGGATTTCAATAAGTTAAAAAAATACCGCAGGCCCGGACGAACAAATATATTGTCTTCCGGACTCGCGGTATTTGTGGTATTTAAATTAAGTTTTATTTTCCGCAGCAAAGCTTGTATTTCTTTCCGCTGCCGCATGGGCAGGGATCGTTTCTTCCCACTCTGCTGTTATTTGTAACAGGCTTCTTTGGTTCATCATCTCCATGACTCGCAGCTACAGGCTCTGCTACCTTTTCACGCTGCGGAGCATGTTCTCTGTCTATTCTGGATCTTACCAGCAGCTTGATTGAGTCTTCCTGAATACTCTTGATCATTTCCTCAAACATCTGGAAACCTTCAAATTTGTACTCTATTACAGGATCTCTCTGTCCGTATGCTCTCAAGCCTATGCCATGTTTGAGCTGATCCATGGCATCGATATGATCCATCCATTTTTCATCAACCACCTTGAGCAGAACAACTCTTTCGAGTTCTCTCATCAGTTCAGCTCCGATGTCATTTTCCTTGAACTCATAAATCTTGTTGACAATCTCCATGAGCTTTTCTTTCAGATCTTCCTTATCGAAGGTAGCCCTGTCCTCTTCTGAAACCTGTAATGCACCCTGTGGCAGGAATACATTTTCAAGGTAACCTGTTATGGAATCCCAATCCCACATTTCAGCATACTGGTTCTCGGCACAATAAGTAGAAATTACACCGTCGATAAGACTTTCAAACATTTTTATAAAGTAATCCCTGAGGTTATCGCCATTAAGAACGGTCTTTCTCTGGGCATAGATTATTTCCCTCTGTTTGTTCATAACATCGTCATACTGCAGAACTCTCTTACGAACATCGAAGTTTCTGCCTTCAACCTTCTTCTGGGCATTTTCAATGGCATTTGAAAGCATTTTATGCTCGATTGGCTGATCATCCTCAAGCCCAAGTGCGTTTACTATACTTGTAAGTCTATCGGAACCAAACAGTCTCATCAGGTCATCTTCAAGAGATATATAAAATCTTGACGATCCGGGGTCACCCTGACGGCCGGATCGACCTCTCAGCTGATTGTCGATACGTCTTGATTCATGTCTTTCGGTACCTATAATGTGAAGGCCGCCGGCCTCAACAACTTTTTCCCTGTCTGTATTCGTTATCTGCCTGTACTTGTCATTCAGCTCCTTAAAGCGGCTTCTTGCTTCAAGAATAAGTTCATCATCGGTATCGTTAAAGCTGGAGGAGACATTTATCAATTCATCCGAATAACCCAGCTTTCTCATTTCCTGTTTGGCCATGTATTCCGAATTACCGCCAAGAACTATATCAGTTCCTCTACCTGCCATGTTGGTTGCAATAGTAACAGCTCCAAATTTACCGGCCTGAGCAATAATCTCAGCTTCCTTGTCATGGTACTTGGCATTCAGTACCTGGTGGACTATACCCTTTCTCTTCAGCATTGCACTGAGGAATTCGGACTTTTCAATGGAAATTGTACCTATAAGTGAAGGCTGACCTCTTTTATTACAATCTGCAATATCTTCTATTACAGCATTAAACTTACCTGCTTCATTTTTATATACCACGTCGGGATTATCTTTACGTATCATGTCCTTGTTTGTCGGTATAACTATAACGTCCAGCTTGTAAATTGTGTTGAATTCATTCTCCTCTGTAAGAGCAGTACCTGTCATACCGGCAAGTTTGCTGTACATTCTGAAGTAATTCTGGAAGGTTATTGTAGCAAGTGTCTTGCTTTCTCTCTCAACCTTTACTCCCTCTTTGGCTTCAATGGCCTGATGGAGTCCGTCGCTGTACCGTCTTCCATACATCATACGGCCTGTAAATTCATCAACAATTATTACTTCTCCGTCCTTGACAACATAGTCCTTTTCATTTTTCATAAGACCATGGGCTCTGATTGCCTGGTTAACATGATGAGATATGGTCATATTCTCAGGATCCGAGAGGTTTTCAAGTCCAAAGTACTGTTCGGCTTTTTTGATACCATTTGCCGTAAGTACTGCAGTATGCGCCTTTTCATCAACTATATAATCTTCATCAAATACTTCGTCACTGTCAACCTTGTCATCCATCTGCTTGATTACCTTTGCTTTCAGCTTCAATGCAAAGGAATTGGCCTTTTTATAAAGGTCGGTGGATTTATCGCCCATACCCGAAATAATAAGAGGAGTTCTGGCTTCATCAATGAGGATGGAGTCAACTTCATCGACAATGGCATAGCTCAGTTCTCTTTGAACCATATCCTCCTTGTAGATTACCATATTGTCTCTCAAATAATCAAAACCCAATTCATTATTGGTACCGTACGTAATATCACAACTATATGCCGCACGTCTTTCGTCATTTTCAAGATCATGTACAATAAGTCCCACAGTAAGCCCCAGGAAGGTATAAATTTTACCCATTTGCTCGCTGTCACGCCTTGCCAGGTAATCATTTACCGTAACAACATGTACACCTTTTCCTGCCAATGCGTTAAGGTATACAGGCAAAGTTGCCACCAGCGTTTTTCCTTCACCGGTTTTCATTTCGGATATTCTTCCCTGATGAAGTACAACGCCACCAATTAACTGAACTTTGAAATGTCTCATTCCAAGAACTCTTACCGATGCTTCACGAACAACTGCAAACGCTTCCGGGAGTACATCATCAAGTGTTTCTCCCTTTGCAAGCCTCTCCTTGAATTCTGCTGTTTTAGCCCTGAGCTGACTATCTGTGAGTTTTTGTATTTCAGGTTCCAGGGACTCTATTTTATCTACAATGGGATAAATTCTTTTTAATTCTCTGTCACTGTATGATCCTATTAATCTTTCAATAAATTTCTTCATTTTTACCTCCTGGTGCCACTATTCTGGCTCTAACGGCCTGCTTGGCCTTATATTTTTTTCTGGGCATATTTTTATTAAATAGAAAATTTTGCTGTTATGCTTAGCTTAAAAAGACTTCAATTAAACAGGGATAACTATCCGGTGAAGTCAAACATAAAAATTCTGCAGTTATTGTGCGAACTAATTAGATCCGGCAAAATACCGGCGGTGAGGAGTCTGAAAGATTGAGCAGGAAACGCCCTGCATATGAAAAATTATTTATGGTAAAAATTTTATAGAAAACAGTAATAAAAAACAGGCCTGCCACTATAGGAACTACAGCAGTAAAATCCGAATAATTGTGCCTTATGGAATTTTTTACATCAAAGGAATTTTGGGATAAAATCTTATAAAAAGCTGCCGGAGTGCCTTTTGTTTTTGAGACATTGTCAACGCTGGCAGTTTGTTTTACATTTTGATTGTCCTGTATTATATCAAGCCGGGTAAAATTCACAAGGTAGTAGTCCAATAAGCCCGCAGAAAAATAAGCCCCGCCTTCGGAAGCCAAAGCAGACAAAATTATTATGCTGAGAAATAATTTCTTTAACATCTACCTTACCTATCTTTCTTCTTTGTCTTTATCCTTCTCCTGCAGTCTGTCAAGAACAAGGTTGTACCCATCGGCCCCATAAACCAGGCATCTGTTAACCCTGCTGATGGTTGCAGTACTTGCGCCCGTCTCGTCGCATATATCGGTATATGTTTTCTTGTCACGCAGCATTTTTGCCACCTCAAGTCTTTGGGCCAATGCTTTGATTTCTGCAATAGTACAAAGATCTTCAAAGAAATTATAACATTCTTCCCTATTATTCAAAAGAAGTATAGCATCGAACAAACTATCCGTATGTTCATCTCTTAACTTGGAATTCATATATGACAAACTCCTAACGGTTAACAATATATTAT
>JAEVZU010000314.1 GCA_023392075.1 Bacillota bacterium
CAGTTCAATATTCCGTGTGCATTCCAGCATTAGCTTACGGCTGGAGCGTACACGGTTAAAGTATCCATAAACATACAATTTAAGCATGTCCCTGGGGTCATAGGAGGGTCTTCCGGTTTCCTTTGGCGTAGTCCGAATAAAGCCAGCCTCAGCAAGATTGAGGCTCTCAACGAAAGCGTCAATTACATGCACCGGATTATTTTCATCTATGTAATCTTCTATACATTCAGGAAAAAGTGAGATTTGATGGCGGTCTTGGCCTTGTATGTATTTCATGGCTAACCTCCAGATTTATTTTATTTTGTATACTTATATTATACCATATAAGTAATTTACACAAAATGGCTATTTCACTGAGTTTTCAGACTGTCTGACCATCAAAAGCCACTTAAATAGTGGCTTTTGCCATATCTATATACTATAGGTAGATGCATAGGTAGACAAAAGAAAGCGGTGATATAATGGCAAGAATAGTAGTTGAAAAGAATATTGCCTTTGATTGTGAAAAGAAGCTTTTCTATGTGAATATGGACTATGGCAGGATAGTACAGGGAAGAGGGTTAAAATTACTAAGACCTTTGAAAAGCTAAAGGAAGCTCAGACAGCATTAAAGAAATTTATTGCTGATAAGGTTAATGGAAAGCTTGTATTTCCTTATACAGAGACATTAAAGGATTGGCTTACGTACTGGCTTGATGATATTAAAGCATTAAAATGTGAAGAGACTACCCTTTATGGATATAGAAATATCATAAACAATCATCTCATACCTGCATTGGGAAACTACAAATTACAGGAAGTAAATACAACTATAATAAACAAATATTTCAAAAGTAAAAAGGAAGCGGAATTAAGTAACAACACAATCAGAAAGCATTATGATTTACTTAAAGATGTTTTTAAACATGCAGTAAATGAAGATAAAATTATAAAAAATCCATTGGACAAATAGTGGTGAAGCTTGCAGGAATGTTAGGATTAAGACGTGAAGAAATAGTAGGGCTTAAATGGGAGAATGTAAATTTTGAAAATAAAAAAGTTATCATCGCTGAGGCTAGAACACAGGCGGGAAAGAACACAATTTCAAAAGGAACTAAAAACCGTTCTTCACATAGAACACTTCATGCTCCTGATGAAATAATTACTCTTCTGAATAAGATTAAAGAGAAACAGGATAACCAAAAAGCCTTATTAGGGGAAGCCTATAAGAATGAAGGATATATAATGGCTTGGGAAAATGGAGAGCCTTACAGACCGAATTATCTAAGTGATTTATTCAAGAGAATTATTGAGGATAACAAACTACCCCCCTGAGATTACATGACATGAGACACAGTTTTGCAAATGTGGCAAATGATTTAGGGGTTAGCATATATGACATTAGCTAGGCATTAGGACATTCACAGGTAGGAACTACTACACAGATTTATACTCATTTGCTTGATAAGACACATGAGAAAGCTATAAGTAAGATTGCTGATGTAATGACTGCAAAATAGAATAGATATATTTTTCTGTTAGTGATATAATTATTTTCTGGAGGTATGCATTTATGGATAAATTAGACTTAATACTTGAAAAATTAAACAAGCTTGAAGAAAAGACAAACAAACTTGATAAAATTGAATCGGACATAAATGCTTTAAAAGCTGATAGCAAAGAAATAAAACAAGAATTAAAGGCTATTACAGAAGCAACAGCGAATATCCTGGAATCAATAACAAATCATGAAATAAGAATTCAAAAGTTAGAACAAAAAGCAGTATAAAAATTAATACGCTATCTGATATAGATAGTTTTTATTTTGGTTTCTTTAATATTACATAATTAATTATACAAATATATCACATCTACATACTCATCAATGTTATAGCGAACGAATGTTCTGTTGAGTTTATGACGAATAATTAATAAAGTCTAACTTTTAGGGGGCACCTCAAATTTCAGCTGCTCTTTTTAGTTACAGAAATGTTGTTAGGATATTCAATAAGTAGGTAAATGTGGTAAAATAAGTGCGAATGGCATTATAATAAGAGGAGCTTCATAACAATGAAGAGATTTCATGAAGATTATCGTTCCAGATCAATATTAAAATATACTTATCTTTTAGGTTTTATTATATTTATACTTTTATTTGGATATCTTCAATCTACTGAAAAGTGTGCACCTAAATTGGTTAGTGGATTTATGTTTAGCATATATATTTTGACTGGAGGAATAATTAGTTTCAAATTTAAACTGCCGATTTATGGTTCAACTTCATCATTTTTTTATATCGAGAAAAAGGATTTTATATTTAGGAATGCTATTTCGAATATAATTGCAATAGTTTTATCATTTATAATAATGGTCATGTCTATAAAGGATGCATACCAATTCTAAAAAGTTAATTTACACATAATTCAAGAGGATTACTCAAAAACGAGTAGTCTTTTTTATTACAAAAAATTGAAAGGGTGATAGACAAATGAAACAAGACGGTAAGCTTATTTTAATGAACCAGGAGAAACTGAGGGCCAATATAGATGAGGTGAAAGGAGTCAAATCTTTTGAATAACCGGATCTCAGGAGAGACTTGCCAAGGTGGTTGTGGAAAATAAGGATCGAAAAACTTGATAAAGGTTTATGACCTGCCGGCTGCTCTTTTTTTGCTGGATCCGCCTTATTACGGTACCAAAAGGTATTACCAGGCTCAATTCTCCCGGGAGGAACATGAACGACTCTGCCATATGCTGAAGGGCATAAAAGGGTAGTTTATACTATCGTATAATGATAGTGAGTATTATGGGAAAGCTACGAAAACTTCCATATTGAGGCAATTGAAAGAGAGAATAATTTGACTGCCAGGTACTCGGATACGCATAAGAGGTATGGAGAAGTTATAATTAGGAATTATTAAACATATGGGCTGTCAAATACTATTGAGAGACAACTCTCTTTTAATCCGGAAAATATCTGGTTGTTACTGGTGCCTAAGAATAGTACAATTACCAAGTTACAATACTAATTCTACCTCTGGTAGAGTAAAGTCAATAACAAATCGGTTGTCGATTTAGTAGTAATGTGTAATACTTAGGCAAGAAAGGAAGGGGAGCTAATGGCAAATATTGAAACAGGAAAGCTTATATGTGAATTACGAAAAATGAAGAATATGACACAAAAAGATTTGGCAAATTATCTAAATGTATCGGATAAAGCTGTTTCAAAATGGGAAAGAGGAGAGAGCTATCCTGAAATTACAATTCTTCCTCAACTGTCAAGCATATTGGAGATCACTGTGGATGAGTTACTTGAGGGCAAGCGGCAAAATACAGTACCGGAGGTTGAAAATGAGCAGGAGAAAAATTATGCATATGCTTGTTTGTTAGAGGATGCCAATAATAAATTTAAACAGAATACGGTTATTTCATTTTTTATTATTTCAATTGGACTTTTGGTTAGAACACTGGGCTATAGCTATAGTGTCCTTTTAGCAGTGGTAATTGGAATATGCGGGGGTGGTTTTTATCTTTTCACATTGAACAAGTATAGAATCTCACAAGACAGAATATTACGATACAACGACTTAAACAATGATAAAAATGAGATATATTATAATATCAAACACAGCAAACTGTTTATTGGAATTACAATTTTTCTCCTAGCTGTGGATAGCATTATTGATCTTATTGGATTTAAAACTATGAAATTTTATACTTATCATATAAATGGAAGAAATTTTGATATTAACTACTGGTGCTCAAACATTGGATATTTTATCTTATTATCTGCCATTATTGTAAATCTGTATATTTATTACTCTTTTAAAAATAGTAATATGAACCTAAAACTGTTAGAAAGACAAAATCAAGTCCGGTCTACCACTTTTATAAGTTCCCTGGTCTCATTATTATTATCATGGGGGATAACAATTTGTAAAATTGCATATGTGATTATGGATAGTTATACCAGTTTAAAAGTGAATGCATTGACTGGTGTGACTGCCTTTATTGTGGTCGGAATTAACGTATTCTTATTTAAAAAATACTACAAAAAGAGAAAAAACGTATTTTGGGGGGGACTGACTTCTGGTATAATTCAATTCGTTATACTTAATTATATATCAAGTAAAAGTATATTTTATTATGCTTCAAAAAGTAATATCAACCTTGGACAAATTGAAGTTTATATGTTAGTCATAGCCGCTGCAATTTGTACTATAACCATTTACTATGTTACTAATTTTCTCATATTACGGAGTGAAGCAGGAAAAATCAACAAAGTCCCTGGCACTATGGAGAATACATGATGAATTGCTACATATGTAAAAACTCTCTTGTATTGGATTAATTTTCGCTTGCTCCTGCAGTTCTGCCTGTATGGAGGTATTTTCATAACAAACTGGCAGCACTCCCGCAGATATGCATTTTTGTATGTCTTCACCGCTTCCATAACCTTTGTATGTCCAGTTTAATTTGGACAGTTTATAACTCTTTGGATTTTGCTCTTGCTATCTTCCAAAATAAATTAAAATTAAACAGTCAATAATAAATTTTCAATGGAGGACCATGCTCTTTTTGAATATATCGTCTTTACGCCAAGCTTCTTGGATTCTTTTTTTATGTGTTCACATAATCTGTGATTTACGTAATCAATAAAAACTATTACGAGATCAGCATTTTGAGGTATATCAACACATTTATGATTTGCTTTTCTTCCACTTATATGCTTTATAACACAAAAACCTTTGCTGCATAAATGGCAATTTATCATATTAATATTATCTCCTCCGACGATCATGATACCCATAAAGTTCCTCCTCTCTCTCTATTCCATACTATTCATATAAGTATAATATATTTACTGCTGATTATCAATATTAATTTAATTGTTTTTTACAACAAAAAAAGGCAGCCGCGGCAGCCTTAGCATAAATCCTGATGAATTTATTGCTTAAAAATATTGTAAATTATTTTGGAATCCATTTCCCATGCAAACAATGCAGTTTATAACCGCTTATTGAAAATATCCTTACGGAATACAGGAAGGAATTCAATGCGGGGAGAATGCTGAAACTTATCTGGAGACTATCTCAGTGGGTACAATTAAATCTCTGTTTTCTGAATATGCTTTTCTTATTTCAGAGTGATTCGCATCTACATCTGTTAAAAGCCCGGCAATAGCATCAAGCAGTAAGAAATCGTTATGCGTCAACTCTTCGTCCTTTAAGGCTATTAGACGCCACGGCGTCCAGCAGAGGCCTCTGCATATGCGTACAAGATATGGAACCGTTTCAACCTTGTTCAGCGCAGCAAAATCACGAAGCAGCTGACCTCGTACAAACCAAAGACCATATAGCGAGTCTATACCCCATTCCGGTTTTAGGGGAATGCTTATTCCAAAATTCTCCTGGTTCGCTTGCCCTTCACGGCAGAGCTTCCAGGCCTTTCCGGCAGTTATAAATTCATCCTGCTTTAAATCACGAGGATTAAAGCTCTTTACTCTATGTATATGCTTATCAGTGACATGATCTGCATTTAATGACCAGTTAACAACTGAGCTTTGCTGAAGCGGATCAAGCTGAGGGTCAGCCATAACCCAGCGGGTGCCATTCCAATATTCGCAAATCCAATGGTCTTCATATTTGCCGTTCCAGCCAAAATAAACCGCAAACCCACAGCGGCTCCGGGCAGGAATTCCTTTAGCCCTAAGTAAGGCACACATCAGTGTGGCAAATTCCCTGCAGCATGCTATTACACGATCCCTCGGGTGACGCGGAATGGCAAGATTGCTGCTGTCCAATTCAAGCGCCTTGTCAAGCAAGTCTTCCATGTAAGCTGTTTTTTGTGAGTACTCATGTGCCTTGATATAGCTCTCCCCATAATGTGAAACCCACATATCGTGCAAGATTAGTCCCTGGACAACCTGATAAATCACATTTGGATCATCGGCAAGCCATTTGGTAAAAGCCTTATGTTTTTCCAGACATGTTATTTCTTCTGGTTCACTGTAGTATTTTAATACTTCGGACATCATTTTGATACCTCTCATTTTATTTAATTGGAATTAATAATTTAAAGCTGTGAATATCGGGATCTTTAAAAAAGTCATCATATACTTCAATATTGTCATAAAACTCTATTTCATAGCCCAGACTCTTTGCATAACCGATTGTACCCGCATAGGCGTCAGGAGTAGAGATAAACGAAGGAACTCTGGCCTGAATAAATTTTTGTTCCCTGATTAATCTTCTAGTCAGGCCCAACGGTATTTCATACGCTTCGCTTACGCCTATTGCAGCCATGTATTTGAAATGGTCGCTACAGCAGGTTTCATGCTCGCATATGCCATACATTGTAATGGGATATGATGCCTTGTTTATTTCTTCTACTCTTGTTAAAAATTTGCTCCATAGGCTGCCGATTTCACCGTCACTGTCCCAGGTTCGAGCATTACATTCCATGCCGGCAATATAAAAGTCATTAGTATGCAATAAGCTATATTTCATCTGATGAATATCAGCGTCAGGTTCATCAGCAATTAAAGTTAATCTTCTAAGCGGAGGAGGACAAATACTATGACGATATTTATTGGGGGTAATTCCATATACTCTTGAGAAACTGCGCGTAAATACATCATGTGATTCAAACCCGTAATCAAAAGCGATACTGGTTATGGATTTATGGCTGTTTACCAAATCTACAGCCGCCATTGACATCTTCCGCCTCAATATATAAGCACCGACAGTGTCCCCGGTTAATCTCCTGAACAGCCGGTAAAAATGAGGTACTGAAAATCCGGCTTCCCGGGAAATATCGTAAAGGCTAATATTTCGGGTAATATTTTTGTCAATAAAATCCAAGGCTTTTAACATATACTGATCTTTTGGCATAATCTCACCTCACAACCTAATAAAATTATAGCGTTTTTATCAGGACTTTTCTCGATGAATGTTATCAAACTTTTATTATTACATATTACATAATTATGTAAATCGGTAAGAATAATGAAAACTATCCTGTTATATATGGTATTAAATGGCTCAATGCCACACTACTTAAGGAATTAAAAACGGTAAAGTATAAAAAAGTGCGTAAAATTATAAATACATCGCTATAGATTTCAAGTATAATTTTTAAGCAATAGAAAATGAACAAACTCCGTAATGTTTTCAAACTGCAG